>JAUIAA010000119.1 GCA_030425715.1 Bacteroidia bacterium
TGCGCAAAAAAAATACAAAAACCATGTTAGATAGTACTCCTTTTCATGTGAAAATAATTTCTGTTAAAGAAAACTCCTATAAATTCAATGCGCATTTTAAAGGTTCAAAATTTATGCAAAAAGGCACAGCTTTTAAATTAGAGAATTAAAAAATATTTAGTTTATGATCGAAATATTTACACATTTTGATACTTGGGTAGCCTTATTAACACTAACATTTTTAGAAATTGTTTTAGGTATAGATAATATAATATTTATTTCTATTGCTGCAGGAAAACTACCGCAGAATCAAATAAAAAAAGCTACCAATATAGGGCTGCTTTTGGCTATGGTTTTTCGAATTCTTTTGTTGGTTGGCGTATCCTATCTAATTGCAATGAAGGACCCCATTTTTACCGTTGATTGGTCATGGTTAAAAGCCAGTATTTCCGGACAGAGTTTAATTTTATTGGGTGGTGGACTCTTTTTATTATACAAAAGCACCCACGAAATTCATCAAAAAGTTGAAGGTATAGAACATGACGAAAACCAGTCGGTAAAGAAAAAATTAAAATCTTCATTAACAGGGGTAATCATCCAAATTGTACTAATAGATATCGTTTTTTCTTTCGATTCTGTTTTGACTGCTGTAGGTATGACCAACGGTGTAAAAGGCGCTTTAGAAATTATGATATTTGCGGTAATTATTTCCATACTCATTATGATGATTTTTGCCGTTCCTGTAGGTAAGTTTGTAAACAAGCATCCTACTATTCAAATGTTAGCTTTATCCTTCTTGATTTTGATAGGTTTTATGTTGGTAACCGAAAGTGCACATTTGGCACAGGCAGAAATCTTTGGAAGACATGTTGGAGCGATACCAAAAGGTTACCTATATTTTGCTATTGCCTTTTCACTAGGGGTTGAGGCTTTAAATATGAAAATACGAAAAAGAAATAAAGAGTAGATTAGGTTTGAAAAATAAAGTGACAAAATATCTGTTTTCAATTACTTTGACAATAAATTTATTATTGCCATTGGGAATCGGGTTTGCCCATGCTTTTCACAACCATGACGATAAGGTATGTCTCGCTACTACAGAAAAGCATATCCATCAAGAAAAGATAGACTGTAGCTTTTTTCATTACTTTTCTCAAACCAACTACACTCCTTACCCTGTTAGCTTTGAATTGACTACTCCCACTTTTCAACCTAAAGCCAATTATAAATTAAGTACATTACATTTTACTAAAAATATTGGTATAATAAGTTCAAGAGGGCCTCCTCAAATTAATGCTTTTTAGAAATAATTTTTTTACAAAACATTAATTTACAATTTATTATGAAATATTTATTATACATCCTATGCATAGGATTTTCTAGTTATACCTTTAGTCAAAATAGCATATCGGGAATAGTAACCGATCAAAACAACAACCCGCTGCTTGGCGTTGAAATTTACATTGAACAACTACATATTGGCACCACAAGCGATGAAAATGGAGCTTTTGAGCTGCACAAAATTCCGCAAGGAAAAATAGAAGTAACTTTTAGTTATATTGGTTTTGAATCTTTGAAAAAAATATTTACCGATAAAAATGAAAATTCTTCTATTACAATTCAGTTAAAAGAAACTTCTGAACGGATTGATGAGGTTATCATTGCTGCACCTTTCAATAAATTACAAAGTGAGAATGTAATGAAAATTGAATCTAGGTCTATCGCTAATCTAGAAAAAATAGGCGCACCAACCTTAATACAAAGCCTCACGGCTATCCCTGGGGTCGAACAATTTTCTACTGGAACAGGGATAGGAAAACCAGTAATTCGAGGTTTAACAGGTAATCGTGTTTTAGTTTACACACAAGGGGTTCGGTTAGAAAACCAACAATTTGGAAGTGAACACGGCTTAGGATTAAATAGTGCAGGTATTGGAAGTGTAGAAGTTATTAAAGGTCCTGCCTCCTTGTTATACGGCTCCGACGCTTTGGGTGGCGTATTGTATTTTAACCCAGAAAAATTTGCCTATCAAGGCAAAACCAATGCAGATGTTAGTCAAGATTTTTTTTCAAATACTTTGGGTAGCTCTACTTCTATTGGCGTAAAAACTTCTAAAGATGTTTTTAAATTTTTGGCAAGAGGTACTTACAATACACATGCTGATTATAAAATACCTAACGGAGATAGAGTTACGAATACTAGGTTTAATGAAAAAGATTTTAAAGCCGGTTTTGGTTTAAATCTAAAAAACTTTGTTACAGAATTGCGTTACAATTATAACAGTGCAAATATTGGAATTACGGAGGGTATAGATGTACAAACCACCTCTAAAACTCCTTTATTACCTTACCAACAAATCAATATGCATATTTTAAGTTTACACAACCATTTGTTTTTAGCAAATTCTAAATTGGATATAAATTTAGGTTATGTAAGGAATGAAAGAATGGAGTTTGAAGAGGAACATGACCATCATGAAGAAGAAGAGCATGAAGAAGAGCATGAAGAAGAGGGGCATGAAGAGCATCATGAAGAAGCAGCCTTAAATATGCAACTTAAAACTTTTACCTACGAAGCAAAATACCATTTGCCAAAAACCGATAAGTTAGAAACCATATTAGGTATACAAGGTTTACATCAAACCAATGAAAATTTTGGCGAAGAATTGTTAATTCCAAATGCAAAAACCAATGATATTGGCATGCTCGCAACAGCAATTTATAATTTTAATGACCATCATACCTTACAAGGAGGTTTGCGTTATGATTATAGAAATTTGAGCACAAATGCATATGAAATTGAAGACCATAACACAACGGAAGTGGTTGATGGAGTGGATAATACGTATGGGAATTTTACATTTTCACTTGGCTATAAAACCAACTTATTTAATTTTATCACCACAAGAATAAATTTAGCGAGTGGCTATAGGGCACCCAATTTAGCAGAATTAACTTCGTATGGTGTACATCATGGAACCAACCGATTTGAAATTGGAAATCCTGATTTAAAAAGCGAGCAAAACCTCCAAACTGATATTTCACTTGGTTATAATAGCGAACACCTAGAGGTTTATGCCAATGGATTTTACAACCATATTAATAATTACATCTATGCTGCTCCTACTGGAGATATGGAAGATGGCTACCCTGTATATGCATATATTCAAAATAATGCTAAACTTTACGGAGGAGAACTCGGTATACATTACCATCCACATCCTATAGATTGGTTGCATTTAGAAAGCAGTTTTGAAACCGTAACCGGCAAAAAGGATAATGGTGATTATTTACCATTAATTCCAGCCAATAAATGGGCAAATACTTTTAGAGGAGAATTTCAAATTAACAATAACATCAAAGATTTGTATGCTGCCATTAATGTAGACTCGTATTTTAGTCAAAATAAAGTAAGTAATTTTGAAGAAAAAACCGACGGTTATCAATTGGTAAATTTAAGGTTTGGAAGTACGTTTTCTTTAAAAAAATCAGCTATTAAGGTAAAACTTTCGTTGAATAATTTATTAAACAAAACATATACTTCACATTTATCTGCTTTAAAATTTGAGGGTATTCCTAATGCAGGAAGAAATATTGTAGTTGGTTTAAACTGGTCTATTTAAATAGATGGTAGTAATAAAAATAACTAAAATATCAGATGAATAAATTAACTTTGAACCCATCATTTTAATATACTATCATGAAAAAACAACTCATAGAATGCGTTCCTAATATTAGTGAAGGACGAGATTTAGATAAAATAAATACCATTGCCAAAATTGTGGAAACCGTAGAAGGTGTTAAACTTTTAGATATCGACCCAGGTAAAGCAACCAACAGAACTGTAATTACCTTTGTTGGCGAACCACAACCAGTAATTGATGCTGCATTTTTACTGATAAAAAAAGCCAGTGAATTGATAGATATGCGTAAACAAAAAGGAGAGCACCCTCGGTTTGGTGCTACCGATGTTTGTCCGCTAGTTCCAATCTCGGGTATCAGCTTAGAGGAAACTGCAAATTATGCCCATAAACTTGGAAAAAGAGTTGGAGAAGAACTAGGAATTCCAGGTTACTATTATGAAAACGCTGCTACCGAAGAAAAAAGAAAGAACTTAGCAAATTGTCGTTCTGGTGAATACGAAGGTTTAAAAGACAAACTTTCTAACCCAAGTTGGAAACCCGATTTTGGTCCCGCAGTATTTAACGAATCTGTCGCTAAAACTGGGGCAACAGCCATCTCTTCTAGAGATTTTTTAGTGGCTTATAATGTAAACCTAAATTCTACATCAGTACGAAGAGCAAATGCCATTGCTTTTGATATTCGCGAAGCAGGAAGGGTAAAAACAGAAGGAAATACATTAACTGGCAAAAAGGTTTTAGATGCCAATGGCAATGTAGTTAGAATTCCAGGAAAATTAAAAGCAGTTAAAGGTATTGGTTGGTATATTGAAGAATATGGAATTGCTCAAATTTCTTATAATCTTACCAACATCTCTATAACTTCTGTGCACCAAGCATTTGACGAAACTTGTAAATCTGCACAAGAAAGAGGTTTACGAGTAACTGGTTCTGAGTTAGTTGGGCTAATTCCGCTACAAGCGATGTTAGATGCAGCAGATTATTTCTTAACCAAACAAGAACGTTCGTTAGGAATTTCGGAAGCAGAAAAAATAAAAATTGCCGTAAAATCTTTAGGCCTAGACGATTTAAAACCATTTTATCCAGAAGAAAAAATAATAGAATACGTTTTAAATAAAGACAAACCCAAACAGTTGGTAGATCTAACCGTTACTGGTTTTGCCGAAGAAACTGCCAGCGAATCTATCGCTCCTGGCGGAGGTTCTATTTCTGCCTATGTTGGAGCTCTTGGGGTTTCTTTAGGCACCATGGTTGCCAATCTATCTGCGCACAAAAGGGGTTGGGACAACCGTTGGGAAGAGTTTTCTAACTGGGCGGTAAAAGGGCAAAAATTTAAAGATAAATTGTTGTTTTTAGTAGATGAGGACACCAACTCATTTAACAAAATAATTGCAGCTTTTCGTTTGCCAAAAGGAACTGAGGAAGAAAAGAAAATTAGAAAAGAAGCCGTTGAAAACGCTACCAAATACGCTACACAAATTCCGTTTGAAGTAATGCAAACGGCTCATGACTCTATGGAGGTAATGCAAGTTATGCTGCGTGAAGGAATTCCAAGTTCCCTATCCGATGCTGCTGTTGGGGTTTTATGTGCAAAAACTGCGGTAACTGGGGCTTATTTTAATGTTAGAATTAATGCCAAAGATTTAAAAGATCGCGCTTTCGCGGAAGAAATTATCGCCAAAGCCGAAAAAATTTACCAATCGGCAGTAGCCATTGAAAAAGAAACGATTACCCTTATCGATAGTAAAATGTAATATGATACAAAGCCTAATCTATTTAAAATTTGGTTAGGCTTTTATTCTATTTTTATAAATGTGTTCTAAAAACATCATTCCTTTTGATAGTAAATATGCCCACTATTTTAGAGATTTAAATCTAGAATGGTTAGAAAAGTATTTTTATGTTGAAGACCATGATGCAGATTTGCTAAATAATTGCCAAGCAACAATAATAGACCAAGGAGGGTTTATTTTTTTCTATCAAAAAAACGGTGAAATAATAGGAACTTTTGCTTTGATAAAAATTTCAGATACCATTTATGAGCTTGGTAAAATGGCGGTTACCGAAGCCTATCAAGGGCAAGGTATTGGACAAGAATTATTGCAATTTTGCAAAGATTTTGCTCGTACCAAAAACATTGCAAAAATTATTTTATACTCTAGTCGAAAGTTAGAAAATTCTATTTATTTGTACGGTAAGTATGGTTTTATAGAAACACCTATTGAAAAAAATGGCCCGTATGCTCGTGGCAATATTAAAATGGAATTGGTATTATAGTACTGTAAATTTCATTTAGATTAAATACTATTGTTAGCTATTTCAGCTAAATATTGATACCCAAAAGCTGCCATGATGGCCATAGCAAAACTCAATAAAGTACCAATCAAAATATATTCTGTTAAGTTTCTATCTTTTGATTTTGACAAATCTCCAAATCGAAATACGGATTTTGCTGCTAGTAAAAAACCTATTCCTTCCCAATAATTAATTAAAATAAAGAAAAAAACAAATAATCTTTCTAACATTCCAATATACTTACCTGCTTCATTAGGAGTATCTGCTTTGATTTTCCATTTAGATAGTAATAGTTTAATTACCAGAGAAATAACATGGGTAACTATTAAAATAAAGGTAATTAAAAGTAAAGATTTTGTTTGGTATATAAATGCAAAATCTATAGTGTAAAAACAATAGTAGCGAACTACTGCAAAAATTACAGAAAGGTGCAATATCTGATCTATAAAAAATAAAAAACGAGCATTTTTCTTATTCTCCAATTGCGATTTTAACAAATCAATACTATAATGTGAAATTAACACGATTAAAATTCCTTTCCAATAGGTTAAATCAAATTGTAGGGTACACAATAAAGCTAAGGCATGAACCAAAATATGCCAATATAAATATTTTGATTTATAGGTGTACTTTTTCTTGTGTTTGACCCATTGATTTGGTTGTAACAAAAAATC
>JAUIAA010000120.1 GCA_030425715.1 Bacteroidia bacterium
ATTTAAAATTATCTAAAATATTACCTTCAGTATTGTCAATTATACTTTGTCCAAAATTAAAGGTGTAAGTTGTATTCTCTTGAAGTGTATCTTGAATTTTTAGCTTAATAAATTTACTTGGAGTGCCCAAGGGTGTAATTACCATAGGATATTTTAAAGGAGGAGAAACGATTAATTGCGAATTAACATCCTTTAATTTGATGTACTCATCAAAATATATTTTTATTTCATCTTCTTTAAAATGTATGCTTTTAAATGCAGGCTGTGCCTTTACCATAATTGGCTTGTCTAAGTCTTCAGGGCCACCTGTAGGTCTACCTCTTCTAGCGCAAGAAAAGACCAGAACAACCAATCCTACAGCATATAAATAAAACTTTAATTTCATACTTTAAAATTTATACAAATTACCATCAAATTTTCTTGAAATTAAAATTTAATTACACCTTAGTTAGTATATGCAATCGTTGCAATACTAATTTTTATGTTTTTAATTTTTAAAAGTTGGATACAGCAAGCTTCTAAAGTTGCGCCTGTGGTTATTACATCATCTATTAATAAAATATGTTTACCCTCTAAGTTCTCTTTGTGGCATAAATCAAATTTATGATCCACATTTTTTGACCGATCTAATCTACTTTTAAAGGTTTGGGTTTTGGTAGCATTTACCTTTACCAAGGTATTTTCTAAATAAGGAATCGCAAGTATTTCTGATAGTTTCATCCCAAAAGTAGTTACTTGATTATAGCCTCTCTTTTTTAATTTTTTAGGATGCAAGGGTACAGGCACAATGGCATCTAAATTTGTAAAACGCTTACTTTCAAGCATGGCATTTCCTAAAATCTCTCCTGTAAATTCGCCTATTTTTTGTTGGTTTTTATATTTTAATTGATGAATTAACTCTTGTACCTTTCCCCTTTTTGAAAAATAGTACAACGAAGTTGCGGCTTCAACAGGAATCCTACCGTAAAAAGATTTTTCCACTTCATTTTCATTGGTTTTAGAATAGTAGGTTCTAGGCAATTCTAATTGGCAAACCGTACAGATAACCACCTCATTTATCGATAAATCTGCCCTGCAAACCACACAAGTTTCTGGATAAAACAGATGTAAAATTGACTTTAATATAGCTACCACAATTTAAATTGATGAATTCTAAACGGTTAAATTAGAAAAATGTTCAAAATTAATTAGATTTGTATACAATTTTTTCAATTTTATACGTTAAAATAGTTAAGATTAAATTTAAAATGTAAACCTTATTCTAAAAATTATGGAAGAAAACAATAAATCTTCAAACAACAAAATCTTAATAATCGCCTTAACGGTGTTATTATTTTTACTAATTGGTTATACTTTTTATAACAACAACGACCACAAAGAAGCTATACAGTTTTTACAAGATGAAAAAGAGCAAATCATAGGCAACCTTACAGCTATGGAAGAAAAATACGATATTGCTATTGCGCAAAACACCAGCTTATCTGATTCTTTATCTGGCGAAAAAGCTAAAATTATTGCTTTAAGAGATTCTGTATTAAAAATGGAAAAAGTAAATTCTAAAACTTTAAGCAGATATCGTGGACAAATGGCTAATTTAAAAGCTGTAAACGAAAGATTATTAGATGAAGTAGATTCCTTAAAAATGGCAAACAACATTTTAACAGAAGAAAAAGACAGTATTCATAGTCAATTAGATTTACAAACTAGCTACAACGATACTTTAGTTGCGCAAAACTTAGATTTGGCTAGAAAAGTTGAAATTGGTGGCGCCATTAATGTAGAAGATGTTAAGGTAACTGCAATGAAAATGCGTTCAAACGGAAAATATACCGAAACCAACAAAGCGCAAAAAACAGATGCTATTAAAGTAGGTTTCAGTCTTATGGAAAATGAAATTGCTACTCCTGGAGATAAAGATGCATATATTGTATTAAAAAATCCTAAAGGGCAAGTTATCAATGCCAAAGGCACTTTTACTTTAAAAGATGGCACGGAATTAAAATATACGGATAACACTACTGTAAATTACGAAAATGCCGAATTAGATGTAGTGATGTTGGTAGAGAGAAAAGGTGATAAATTTGAAAAAGGTACTTATCCTATCGAAGTTTTTGTGGATGGAAAATCTGTTGGTAGTGCTAAATTAGAATTGAGTGATTCATTTTTAGGTTTATAAAAATAATTTTAAATTATATTTAAAAAGGAAATACAATTGTATTTCCTTTTTTTTATCCCTACTCTAATAAATTATTTATTTTTGCCGAATGAAAAATCAAGAAGATCAATTTAAAAAAGTACTCTCACACGCTAAAGAATATGGATTTATCTTTCAGTCGAGTGAAATTTACGATGGTTTGAGTGCCGTTTACGACTATGCACAAAATGGTGTAGAACTTAAAAAAAATATACGCGACTATTGGTGGAATGCCATGGTACAAATGCATGAAAACATTGTTGGGCTTGATTCTGCAATATTTATGCATCCTACCACATGGAAAGCTTCTGGGCATGTAGATGCTTTTAACGATCCTTTAATAGATAACAAAGATTCTAAAAAAAGATATAGAGCCGATGTTTTAATTGAAGATTATGCTGAAAAATTAAATATAAAAGCCCAAAAAGAAATAAAAAAAGCTTCAAAACGTTTTGGCGAAGCATTTAATGAAGAGGAATTTATTACCACAAATCCTAGAGTAGTAAAATACTTATCGCAAAAAGAAACAGTTTTAAAACGTATGGCTAAATCTTTAGAAAATGAGGATTTAAAAGACGTAAAAGCTTTAATTGAAGAGCTAGAAATAGCATGCCCAGTTTCAGGCTCTAAAAATTGGACTGATGTAAAGCAATTTAACTTGATGTTCGGCACTAAATTGGGAGCAACTGCTGAATCTGCTATGGATTTATATTTACGTCCAGAAACCGCGCAAGGTATTTTTGTAAATTTTGCCAATGTACAAAAAACAGGCAGAATGAAAATTCCTTTTGGCATTGCACAAACTGGTAAAGCATTTAGAAATGAGATAGTTGCACGCCAATTTATTTTTAGAATGCGTGAGTTTGAACAAATGGAAATGCAATTTTTTGTACGTCCTGGAGAAGAGTTAAAATGGTATGAGCATTGGAAAGAAAAGCGTTTAAACTGGCATTTATCTTTAGGTTTGGGTAAAGAAAATTATCGTTTTCACGACCATGATAAATTAGCGCATTATGCCAACGCGGCAACGGATATCGAATTTAATTTCCCATTTGGGTTTAAAGAATTAGAAGGAATTCATTCTAGAACCGATTTTGATTTAAAAGCCCACGAAGAACATTCTGGTAAAAAACTACAATACTTTGACCATGAAGTAAATAATAGTTATGTGCCTTATGTTATTGAAACCTCCATTGGTTTAGACAGAATGTTTTTAGCCGTATTCTCTAACTCCTTACAAAATGAAATACTAGAAGATGGATCGGAAAGAGTGGTTATGAAAATCCCTTCGGTTTTAGCACCAACCAAGGCTGCCATTTTACCATTGGTAAAAAAAGATGGTTTACCCGAAATCGCGCAATCAATTATTGATGATTTGAAATTTGATTTCAACCTAAGTTATGACGAAAAAGATGCTATTGGCAGAAGATATAGACGCCAAGATGCAGTTGGTACGCCATTTTGTATTACTGTAGATCACGACACCAAAGAAGACAATTGTGTTACCATTAGGTTTAGAGATTCTATGGAGCAAAAAAGAGTTGCTATTACAGATTTAAAATCTATCATAGCAAAAGAAGTTTCGATGAGTACTTGGTTACATAAATTGTAAACTTCTAAAAATTAGAGCTAAAGCTTCACTTTTGTGGAGCTTTTTTTTTGCTAAAAACTTGCCCTTAATTGCATGGTTCCTGTATGGATAGTTTTAGAATTTTCAAACTTTCTACCCGTATAATTTAAGTTTAAATCTAAAAAGGAGGTCAGTCTTTTTTGCAAACTTAACAACCAAGTAAAATTGGTTCCTGGCTGCAAACCTTCTAACATTTGGTAAGCCACTGGCGAATTGGTATTTCCTTTAAATTCATTAAAATATAAGTTTACATTACTTAAAATAGTAAAGCTTTGCTTTTTTGCATACTGAAAATTTAACCCAAAAACATGCATACGCAATGATTCAAAATCATCCACTTGATTATCTTTCTTTTTGTATTTGTAAAATCCTTCTAGGCGCGCATTTTTTTGGTATAAATAAGAAATTTTAGGCTGAAAATTTAAACTTGTTATTTTATAGTTTCTGTTTTGATAAGTGATAGATTCTGAGTTGTTTTTACTCATTCCGCCAAAAACATCCAACAACCAAAAACTCCCCATTTTATGCAAAAATTGCAATTGATGCGATTGCAAGGCAACATCCTGATCTCCAAATACAAAAATGGATCTTTTTCGTGAATTAAGGTAAGTATAGGTAGTACTAAACTTTTGTAAACCTCTGTTAAAAAACAAACTGTTTTTAAAATTCAAATCCAAACCAATTAAATTTTGATCGTTGTAATCAAACGGATTGATTAACATTTTACCCCCTTCTCTTTTGGTTTTAGAATCGATTAAAAAATAGGCTTGATTGCTAAAATGCGAAATTAACTTTCTAAAATCATCATGTCTTTGCCAATTTTTAGCATTAAAATTTACAGTCTGACTAAATTTGTTTTGATTGGTTTTGATAAAATTAATATTAGGCAATAGCACCCTTACATACTTGGCTTCGTCTGGAAATTTCGCTATTACAAATTCATCTAATTCTTGTATTCCGTTTTGGTTAAAATCGATCCATTCATAAAATCCCTTACCTGGATCCACTTCCACATAAGAGAATTCCTGCTGCGGCAAATTACCTGTTTGGGTTTCGTACAATGTATGAAAGTTAAGGAGTTTGTTCCAAATATATTGGCGGTAAACCACGCGAGAATTTAACGATTTTTCATCTTCAATAAAAGTGTTGTTTACATATCTATAATTTAAAAAAATACCCAAATTTGTATTCTTATTTTCAATTAATTTAGATTTTAAAAAATAAGTATGGGCTTTACTTACGTTTTGAAATTCAGCCAAATGAACACTATCGGTAGTCCTAAAATTATAACCTAATTCTGTAAAAACTTTTGTAGAATCCCCTACTCCTGCAAAGCCTTCTAGCTCAGTAAATTTATGGCTAAATATATCTAACTCATTTGTAACTGAATTACTTTTCTCGTTGTTCTCGTAATTCAATTTAGCACCAATCCAAAATTTTCCAAAATTTTGTTTAAAATTGGAATACCAACGATAAAAATTGTTTTTCTCTAACTGATCCTCATTGTTTAATATACTTCCAAAAGCGTATAAGTTGATAGTTTTTGTGGCGATAAGCGATTCAAAATTATGCCTATTTCCCTTATAAAAATCACCTAATTCAAGGTGCTCAAAAAAGTAATTAAAGTTACCAAATTCACCATTCGAAAGCCCTAAATTTCCTTTTATATATTGCTGCCTATTTTGTGCCAAATTCAATAATGGATTAATGTTCCAATCTCTATTAAACTCAACGTTTCTAAATCTTTCAATGGTATTAAAATTTTCATCCACAAACTGGTAATCTACATTGCTTTCTAATTGCCAAGATTTGTCTATCCAAGTTTGTTTCCAATTTAATTTTGAAGCCAAGCCCTTGTTATTTTCGTTATCTATGGCAGAATATAAATTTTGATTTTTATCACTTAGGGTCAATTCGCCAGAAACATCTGATTTTGCATTTATTTTATAATCTGCATTGACAGAAAACATTTGTAAAGATTCTGGTGCTACCAACTGTTTTACCGGAGCATAATTACCTTGTTTTATACCGTTTACAGCAGGAATATAAGTATAAACTCTACCCGCTGCAAGCGTTGTTAGTATATTATAATCTCCATTATTTTGTCCAACATAGGTAAAATTAACTTGGTACAATTCCTCATTCGTACTATTGGTATATTCAAAATACGTGGTATTATTTTGCGTTATTTTTTTATATAAAATTCTGTTTTCGTCATATACGGCAGGAACTTCAGAAGGTGCAATCATTTTGGATTTATCGTTTCCAGCAGCAGCCAATATTTGTTTTTGCTCATCGGTTAAGTCTTGTTGTATGGGTTTGTTTTTTGCATCTTTTTCATAGTAATATTTTACCCCCATTTTTAGTTTATCCGATTGAAAATCAGCACCATCAAAAGTGATGAATCTGGTATAATTGGTATCCGATATTTGGTATTCTACCCTAAATCGAAGGTTGGCAGTAACTGGATAAATAGTAGTAAAAGTTATCTCACCATTATTATAATCCATCGTATAATCATAGTTCTCCCCTCTTTTTAGTAAAACTCCGTTGGCATAGATTCTTTCGCTACCCGAAACTATCAAAATATAACGTTCATTACTTGGGCCTAAAATTTTATATGGACCTTGGTTTCCATCTAGGCCTACAAATTCAAAAGTGCTAAACCTCCCTTTTACCAAGGCCCCAGATGCAAATATTTTTGATTTTCCGTTTTGATGATTTAGATTTGCATCTATTGCAATT
>JAUIAA010000121.1 GCA_030425715.1 Bacteroidia bacterium
TTTAGATACACCTTATGAATTTAAAGCAAAAAAACAGGTTGAAGCTCCTACAATTGAAATAGATAGAAATTTTAATCCATTTAAAAAGGAGCAAAATTTAAGCTATTCCTACCGAAAAAAAGAAATCCCGAAAAACTGGGAATCCCTTTATATTGAAAATAAACAAGAAAGCGAAATACTAGAAAATATTGAAGTGGAAGCAGAGGTATTAAATAAAGAATTATTTGATAACGACGCATTTCAAACGGCAGAAACACATCAAATTCACAAAAAATATATTGTGAGTTCTATAAAATCTGGAATGGTTTTAATTGATCAAAATTATGCGCACCAACGTATTTTATACGAAGATTTTTTGGCAAAATTAACCACAGAAGGTATTGGTAACCAGCAATTACTTTTTCCTTTAAAAGTATCTTTAAGTCCTGCCGATATCAATATCATTAAAGATATAAAATCAGACTTATTGAGTACTGGCTTTTATATCTCAAAAATGGAAAAGGATGCTATAGTACTCGATGCCATACCTGTAAATATATCTGAAACAGAAGTAGTTCAAATATTAGAATCATTAATTGATAATATCAAAAATGAAGTTCCAGATGCCAATTTTAGCCAGATAGATATCATTGCAAAAAGCTTATCTAAAAGTTTAGCAACCAAATCTGGTACTAGATTAACAGTTAGAGAACAAGAAAATATTTTAAACCAATTATTTTCCTGTAAAGAACCTAACTTTACACCTTTCGGAAAAAAAACGTTCATCACCCTTTCAATAAAAGAATTGGAAGATAAATTTAACCTCTAAATTATGGGAAAAATCACAGATGCAGTAAAACATCTTATCATTCTTAATGTTATATTTTTTGCAGCTAGTAATTTACTAGGGCTACATCTTGATAATTGGCTTGCGCTATATTTTCCTCAAAATGAGAATTTTGGCGTATGGCAATTTGTAAGTCATATGTTTATGCATGGCAGTTTTATGCATATTTTATTTAATATGTATGCCCTTTGGGCATTTGGTACTCCATTAGAGCAAATGTGGGGAAAGAACAAATTTTTATTCTTCTATTTTTCTGCAGGTATTGGAGCCGGATTAATTTATACCGCGGTAAATTATTTTCAGTTTAACAATATTTACAATGATTTGGTGGCCATTGGAATGCAAGCAAGCGATATTCAACAATTACTGGTTAGTGGCAAATACAACTCTGATATCTTGAGTCAGATTTCAGAAGATAGACTGGTGCAAATGTATCAAATTTACAATACTCCAGCAGTAGGTGCATCTGGCGCCATCTATGGGGTTTTGGTTGCCTTTGGTATGACTTTTCCTAATGCTAAACTAGCCTTGATATTTTTACCCGTACCTATTGCAGCCAAATACTTTATTCCCGTTTTAATAGCAATTGATTTATTTTCTGGAGTAACTGGATTTTCTATTTTTGGAGGTGGAATTGCACATTTTGCGCATGTTGGAGGAGCATTAATTGGTTTTATTATGATGCAATACTGGAAAAAAAACCAATTTAACCGGTGGAATTAACCTAAAGTTGTTACTTATAATGAATTGGATTGATCAATTAAAAAATAAATTTAACACTGCCAATATTGTTGAACAAATAATCTTTATCAATATAGCGGTTTTTGTACTGACTTATCTTTTTAATACCCTTTCCTTTTTATTTGGAATCTCTAGTAATTTTATAATTGATTGGTTCGCGCTTTCGCCGAATTTAAACAATTTACTTTACAAGCCTTGGACTCTATTTAGCTATGGATTTTTACATAGCGGACTATTACATATTTTGTTTAACCTCATATTTTTATTTTATATAGGCAACCTGTTTTTAGATTTTTTTAATAAAAAACAATTTATTGCCTACTACATTTTAGGAATTTTTTTTGGCGGAATTATATACCTATTCAGTTATAATTATTTACCAGCTTTAAACCACCAAAATACCATTTTAGTTGGCGCATCGGCAGGTGTGATGGCTATCTTAGTTGGGTTGGCAAGCTATGTACCCAATTTCGCCTTACATTTTCGTTTTATTGGAAACATTAAACTTTTGTATATTGCTATTGGATTTGTTGCTTTAGATATTATTCAAATTCCAGTAGAGAATGCTGGTGGTCATTTAGCGCATTTGGGCGGTGCAATTATTGGTTTTTTATTGACCAAGTATTTTCAAAATGGTAAGCCAATCATTGCATTTTGGGAGGGCTTATTTCAACCTAAAAAACAAAAACCACTTAAAACGGTTTACAAAACAAAATCGGCAACAAAAAAAAGAAAAGACAATACTACAAATCAACAACAAAAAATTGATCAGATTTTAGATAAAATTAGCAAGTCTGGGTATGAAACCTTAAGCAAAGAGGAAAAAGATTTTTTATTTAGAGCTGGAAAAAATAACTAACAAAACCATTGAAGAATTTATCATTTTTTCAACGAATCGTATTTTTCATTAACAATGTTTTCGCATTGTTATTACTGCTCAGTATTTTAATACCATATATTCCACCTAAATCATTTCCACTAATTTCTGTAGGTAGCTTAACCGTACCTATTTTATTGGTAATTCACCTAGTCTTTATTTTATATTGGATTTTAGTAGGGTTTAAAAAACAGTTTTTACTTTCTACACTTTGCATACTTTTAGCAATTTCCTTCTCCTATTTTCCATATAAATTTAGTGGTAGGTCGGAAAAATCGGAAAACGCCATCAAAATAATGTCGTATAACGTTCGGCTTTTTAATCTTTACAATTGGATTAAAGGTAAAAATATACCCATAGAAATTTCAAAGTTTATTGCCTTACAAACTCCTGATATTGTGTCCTTTCAAGAATTTGATAGTGATGTAAATATCCCATTAGAATACAATTTTAAATATGTAAAGAAAAAAGGAGAAAACAACAATTTTGGCCAAGCCATATTTTCAAGGTTTCCCATAATTAATAAAGGTTCTTTAGAGTTTGAAGGAACCTCTAACAATATTATTTTTGCCGATTTACAAATCAAGCAAGACACGGTTAGGGTGTATAATATTCATTTAGAGTCTTTTGGAATTAAAGGTGATTTAGAAAATTTAGACGAAAACAAATCTAAAAAACTTATACAAAGGGTTTCCTCTACCTTTGTTAAGCAACAACCTCAAGTAGAACAATTATTAGCACACCTTGAAAAATGCTCCTATAAAACAATGATTTGTGGTGACTTTAATAATACTGCTTACTCCTGGGTTTACAAACAAATAAAAGGCGATTATAAAGATAGTTTTTTACAAGCCGGGCAAGGGTTTGGAAAAACATTTGAGTTAAAAAAATTTCCTTTGCGAATTGATTTTATTTTGGTAAATCCAGAATTTGAAATATTAGCACACCAAAACTTTAATATAAAGTATTCTGATCATGAACCAATTATGGCCACGATTAAATATTAAAAAAGTAATCTCTTTCTACTTTACAAATCCGAACGGCAAACGATTTATACCACAATTTTCTTCCTTTATCTTGTGCAATTTTATGATCAACATTGGCTTTCCATCTTTTAATACTCTCTAAAGATTTCCAATACGAAACGGTTATACCAATTGCTTCTCTAGCAGTTTCTATTCCCAAAAAACCTTCTTGTACATTTGCAAGCTTTTCCATTTCTGAAGCCATATTTTGGTAGTCTTCTCCAATGTCTTTCCCTAACGAAGTGAATACCACAGCGTAATAAGGAGTTTCTGGTGTTTTAGCTATCATAAGAATATTATTTATTCAAGTAAATTATTGTATTTTTGCAAACTCTAAATATACAGCAATGCATACACTTAAAAAAGTAGCTTTTTATACTTTAGGTTGCAAACTAAATTTTTCTGAAACTTCAACAATAGCAAGAGATTTTCAAAAAGATGGTTTTGAAAGAGTAGGTTTTGACGAAAAGGCAGATATTTATGTAATCAATACTTGCTCTGTAACAGACAATGCAGATAAACGCTTAAAAACCATAGTAAAAAGTGCATTAAAACAAAATGAAAATGCTTTTTTAATTGCTATTGGATGTTATGCACAATTAAAACCTGAAGAATTGGCAAAAGTTGACGGTGTAGATTTGGTTTTAGGTGCCACAGAAAAGTTTAAGGTTACCAACTATATTAACGATCTAAGCAAAAATGAAATTGGTGAAGTGCACTCTTGTGAAATTAGTGATGCTGATTTTTACGTTGGATCCTATTCTATTGGAGATAGAACTCGAGCATTTTTAAAAGTACAAGATGGTTGTGACTATAAATGTACTTATTGTACTATTCCTTTAGCTAGAGGAATTTCTAGAAGTGATACTTTAGAAAATGTATTGCAAAATGCCAAAGAAATTTCTGAAAAAGGCATCAAAGAAATTGTACTCACAGGAGTTAATATTGGTGATTATGGCAAAGGCGAATTTGGCAATAAAAAACACGAACACACTTTTCTAGATTTGGTAAAAGCACTGGATACTGTGGAAGGAATCCATCGATTGAGAATTTCGTCTATTGAGCCAAATTTATTGAAAAATGAGACCATTGAATTTGTAGCAAATTCCAAAACTTTTGTACCTCATTTTCACATCCCATTACAAAGCGGAAGTAATCATCTGCTAAAATTAATGAAACGCAGATACCTGCGTGAAGTGTATGTAGATAGAGTGGCTCAAATTAAAAAATTAATGCCCAATGCTTGTATAGGTGTAGATGTTATTGTAGGTTTCCCAGGAGAAACAGATGCGTTATTTTTAGAAACCTACAACTTCTTAAACGAATTAAATATCAGTTACTTACACGTTTTTACTTATTCTGAAAGACCAAATACAGAAGCTGTTACTATGCAAGGTGTTGTTCCTCAAAATGTAAGAAATAAACGAAGCAAAATGTTAAGAGGGCTATCCGTTAAAAAACGCAGGGCTTTTTACGAAAGTCAGCTAGGCAATAATTTGTCGGTGCTTTTTGAAGGAGAAAATAAAGAGGGTTTTATTCATGGTTTTACCGAAAATTATGTCAAAGTAAAAACACCATGGAATCCAAACTTGGTCAATACTATGCATCAAATTCAATTGACAAAAATTGATGCCGATGGTTTGGTAAGGTTTGATTGGGTAAATGAGCCCGTTTTAGCTTAATTTTCTAAAGTAGAAACCATGGGTTCTCTTACTGAAAAAATTCCAGTTTATTTTATGCCAGGATTGGCTGCGAGTCCAAAAATATTTGAAAGAATTCGCTTACCACAAGATACCTATGAGTTTTATTTTTTAGAATGGCTCGTGCCAAAATCAAACCATGAAGACTTAGCGCATTATGTAAAAAGGTTGGCGCAAAATATTAAACATGATAATGTTATCTTAATTGGGGTTTCCTTTGGTGGAATTATTGTGCAAGAATTGAGTAAATATCTAAATACCAAAAAAGTAATTGTAATTTCTAGCGTAAAAAACGAAAAAGAATTCCCAAAAAGGCTACGTATTTTACAGTTAACCAAAGCATATAAGTTGTTCCCTAGCAAAACCGTTTCTTCCATAGAAAATTTTAACAAGTTTGCCTTCAGTAAAAACTTAAAAAAGAAAACCGAAATGTACAATACTTACATGCAAATGCGAAATGACTTGTACCTAAATTGGTCTATTTTTCAGGTGCTACATTGGAGATCAAGTGATTCAACCAAGGAAGTCATTCATATTCATGGAGATCAAGATAAAATTTTCCCTATCAAACACATCAAAAACTGCATAAAAATCGAAGGGGGAACACATGCCATGATTGTTACCAAAGCAACAAAAATAAATAAGATACTTCAAGAAATTATTTAATAACTTGCGCACATGATTATTGAAAATACACCGCTTCAAGACTTGATGTTGATTACCCCAAATGTTTACCAAGACGATAGGGGTTATTTTATGGAGTCTTACAATTTACAAAAGCTTGAAAAAGCAATCAAAGTCAAGTTTGTACAAGACAATGAGTCGCTTTCACAGAAGGATGTACTAAGGGGTTTACACTTCCAAGTTCCACCTTTTGCACAGGCAAAATTGGTTAGAGTAATTCAAGGAAGTATTTTAGATGTTGCCGTGGATTTGAGAAAAGATTCAGTTACTTTCGGTAAATATTTTAAACATATTATTAGTGGAGAAAATAAAAAGCAACTTTTTATTCCAGAGGGATTTGCCCACGGTTTTTTAAGTCTTGAAAACCATACCATTCTTAATTATAAATGTTCTAATTATTACCACCCACAAAGTGAACGTTCTATCATTTGGAATGATAGCGACTTAAATATTGATTGGCAAATAAATTCGCCTATTTTGGCTAAAAAAGATCAATTAGCCGAAAAATTTAGTACATTTGAGAATCCCTTTTAACATTTAAATTGCCTTGTTATGATTAAAGCTCCCCGCATTATCCTACTTATTAGCGTTATAATTATTAGTGTATTTTTTATCAATGCCGTTGAATTTTCTAAATCAGAGAAGGCTGTTATTTCCGATGAAAATTCTAATAATAATACTAGTGATACCTATAAAATTAGG
>JAUIAA010000122.1 GCA_030425715.1 Bacteroidia bacterium
ACTATTACTAGATTTAGGGCGGATGATAATTTCTTTTGCTGCCTCATTAGCTCTGCTAACTTCCAAATAAATCTTTTCGTTACTGGTATAATTCAATAAACTGTAAAAATTGGTAGTTTCATCAACTTTAATACCGTTAACCGCAGTAATTATGTCTCCTTTTTTTAAGTTACTCACTTTTCTATCTGCAGGCATTTGGTAAGTAACAGATTCAACTTCTACTCCTAACTTATTAGGTTTTACACCTATACCGAGTAAACCTGTTGATTGCCTTTGCACCTCCGCTCTATTTTCCCCTCTATACATTCCCATGTGGCTTGCATTAATTTGCCCTAACATTTTATTAAAAATAGCCTTAAAATCATCTCTTGTAGATGCTTTCATAGCTAAAGGCTTGTACTGATTTTTAAGCTCTTCCCAATTTCTACCATGGTAATTCGGGTCGTAAAAACCATCACGAATAGCACTCCATGCTTCTTCAAATATTTGATTAGATTCTGTTTTATAATCAATATCCATGGCTGCTTTGATTGGTAAGGCTACTATTTTAGCATCTTTTGTAGTTACTTTATTTAGCCTTCCTTTTGAAATATAAAAAGCAGACTTTTTATCTTTAGTAAGCACTACACTCCTAGGTCTTGCATCTCCTTTAGTAAGTGGTTTTTTATCTTTTCCGTCCCATTTAATTTTATACAAATCAGAGGTAACTTTAAAGTTGGCTCTTGAGCCATTTCCTGTACTGTAATAAACAGTTTTTCCATCTTTTGAAAAACCTTGTATAAACTCACCTCCTGTAAAATTAGTTACTTGCACCTGTCTTGCATGCATATCCTCCAAATCAATTTGAATTGGTTTCTCCTCTTTCTTTACAGCATTGTCTTTTTTTCCTTTTTTAGATTTTTTTGCAACATCTTCTTTTTCTTCTTTTGGCTTCTCCTTTTTTTCTTCACTCGACTCTTCCCAGTCTTCTTTGGTTTTTTGCCAATCTTCAACATTTAACCAAACAAACCAAACATCATAATCGCCATTATTGCGATTAGAAGAAAAACCAATTTTAGAACCATCGGCACTCCAAACAGGACTTCTATCCCCCTTAGGGTGCATAGAAATATTGATAGGTTTTGCAGAATTATCTGCTTTATGGATATATACCTCGTCATTAAAATCTAAATCACTTAAGCTATAAGCCAACCAATTACTATCTGGCGACCAGCTCACTCCAGAAGGGCTATCCCAGCCATTTAGCAAAGTTTTTTCATTGCTCAAAACGCCTGAGCTACTTATGTTTGCTACCACCAACTTCCCTCTACCTCGTTGGAATACAAGCTTTTTACCATCAGGTGACAACACTGGATCAGATTCGTTTTCTGCAGTATTGGTTAAACGTACTACCTTTCTTTTTAAAGTTTTAAATATATTTTTCTCTTTCGAATCGTTAGATTTTAACAAATACAGGTCATTTTGCCCATCTCTATCCGATATAAAAATCAAATTCTCCTCATTTAACCAAGTAACCATCCTATCGCGGTAAGGAGAGTTACTCACATTTACGGTTCTACTCTTCTCTTTATCATTTTCTGTGATAAAAATCTCGCCACGAATTACAATTGCACTTAGTTTACCATTAGGTGAAGGCATGACTTCTTGAATATCACCCGAATAGTTTTTTCTTACTACCGAATCAAATAAATCATCCGTAGCAAAGCTAAGGCTTACTGGATTTAATTTTTTAGAATTATTATTTAATAAAAATAGCTTATCTCCCTGGTTTAAAATTATTTGGTTTCCATTTCTACTTATAGAATAAGAGAAGATTCCCATATCCTTAAAGCTAGTAATCTGACTAGATGCTCCCGATTTTTCACCACCAGCTCCAATACCAATTTGATGGATATTATACCTTCCGCTTTGCGCGCTTAAAAAGTATAAGCTATTATCTCCATTCCATTGTGGAGCAAAATCATTGCCTTGAAAATCTGTAATTTGATGGTAAGTATTTTTCTCTACATTATAGATCCAAACATCTCTATTGGCAGAACCTTGGTAGGCCTCACGGTCAATTCTACAGGTTCCTCTTACAAAAGCTATCAATTTTTGATTGGGTGAAATTACCGCATCAAACCCTAAGGCATTCATTTTTAATTGAGGAGTTCCACCATTGGTATGTATGGTTTGAATTTCATATTCCCGCTCAATTTGACTAAAATTTCTACGCGTTTCGAATAAAATCTCATTATTGGCGCCAAAATAGGTAAGATAATCACTTGCAGAGTGATAAGTAAGCCTTTTAGGTTTTCCGCCATTAGCAGGCATTACAAAAATATCGTTATTGCCAAATCGGTTACTTTGAAACGCAATTTGCTTTCCATCTGCACTCCACAAAGGTTTGGTGTCATTTCCTTCATGAACAGTGATACGCTGTACAAAACTACCATCACTATTGGCAGTCCAAATATCTCCCTGGTAATTAAAAGCTATTTTAGAACCATCGGCATTTAAAGAAGGACTATTTATTAAAGGGTTTTGTGCGAATAAAGTTGGTATGGATAAGAATACCATACTTAAAAAGAGTAGTTTTTTCATCTAAATGGGTCTTAATTTTAAAGTGAAGTGTCAAATATAATTTATTTTATCAACCCAACCAACCTTCTCTATCCAGACTCCTGTATTGTATCGCTTCAGCAATATGCTCTGGTAAAATGGAATCAGCCCCCTCTAAATCACTTATGGTTTTACTCACTTTAAGAATTCTATCATAGGCTCTAGCAGAAAGATTCAACCTATCCATGGCGTTTTTTAATAAGGTTTTAGCTTCTGCTTTTAAGCTACAATACGCTTTAATTTGCTTTATGTTCATTTGCGCATTATAATGCACCGTATCACTATCCTTAAATCGTTCTGTTTGTAGGTTACGTGCCTTGGTAACTCTTTCTCTAATAACTTTGCTCGATTCTCCTTTACGCTCTTCAGACAATTTATCAAAAGGCACAGGTTGCACTTCAATATGCATATCAATTCTATCTAACAAGGGACCTGAAATTTTACCCATATACCGTTGCATTTCAAAAGGAGTTGATGTTGTAGGAGCATCACCATCTATAAAATAACCGCTGGGACTTGGATTCATACTTGCAACCAACATAAAGCTACTAGGGTAAGTAATGGTAAATTTTGCTCTAGAAATAGTTACTTCTCTATCTTCTAAAGGTTGACGCATTACTTCTAACACACTCCTTTTAAACTCTGGGAGCTCATCTAAAAACAGCACCCCATTATGCGATAAAGATATTTCTCCAGGTTGTGGGTAAGTACCTCCTCCTACCAAAGCAACATCACTAATGGTATGGTGAGGCGATCGAAATGGCCGCTGCCCCATCAAACCATTATGGCCATTAACCTTGCCTACTACGGAATGAATTTTGGTAGTTTCTAAGGCTTCCATCAATGACATTGGTGGTAAAATGGTGGGCAACCTTTTTGCCAACATGGTTTTACCTGAACCTGGTGGACCGATTAAAATAATATTATGACCTCCCGCTGCCGCAATCTCCATACATCTCTTTACAGACTCCTGCCCTTTAACATCTGAAAAATCAAAATCAGAATGTTCTAATTTCTCTTGAAATTCTTTTCTCGTATCTATCCTAACAGGAGACAATGTGGAAGCATCTTTAAAAAAATCAATTACTTGTTTGATATTTTCAATACCATATACATCCAACTTGTCAACAATTGCCGCTTCCTTTGCATTTTGTTTTGGCAACAAAAACCCTTTAAAACCTTCCTCTCTAGCTTTAATTGCAATGGGCAAAGCTCCTTTTATAGGCTGTAATGTTCCGTCTAAGGACAGCTCTCCCATAATAATAAAGTCGGCTAAACTTGGAGCTTCAATTTGATTAGATGCGGTTAAAATTCCCATGGCAATGGTTAAATCATAGGCCGAACCTTCTTTTCGCAAATCGGCTGGAGCCATATTGATTGTAATTTTTTTACCAGGTAATTTATATCCTACATTTTTTAAAGCAGCAGAAATACGATAACTACTCTCTTTTATTGCATTATCAGGCAAACCTACCAAGTGATAAGCAATACCTTTATCTATATTTACTTCAACCGTGATTGTAGTTGCTTCTATGCCAAATACCGCACTACCATAAACCTTTACCAGCATTTTAATGTAGTTTTTATTATAAATGCTTAGTTTAGATTAAGGTTAACATTTTAGGTTTTGCTTGCTTCGCTCTTTGGCGGAATTTTTGACATCACCCTTTCTGTCATTGCGGTAATGGTAATTGATGGGTTTACCCCAGGATTTGCAGACATAGCCGAACCATCACATACATACATGTTAGCATAACCAAATACTTTTTGATTTACGTCAATTACTCCAGAATTTACATCTTTACCAATGACTGCTCCGCCTAAAATATGTGCAGTAGATGGTGCTCCTGTTAAAATATCGGTACTCATCATATAAGCCTTGCCATTGACAGATTTTGCTACCGATTCTGCAACTTCCTTTGCTAGAGGAATGAATGGCGTAGGTTTTACACCTGTAGAAACAGTAGAGATTAAATTAAACCAACCTCTTTTAAACTTTATGGTACTGTCTAAATGCTGCATAAAAAGCAAAATAACGGTTCTTTTGGCAAAATCTTTTTTAAAATAAAGCCCCAACCAGTCTAACGGATATAAAACAAACTCTTTAATCAATTTAAATATTCTACTAAGAACATTTCTACCATATACCATAGGAATAATAGGAATTTTCCAAAAATTAGAACCCGCACCATAACGAACTGCTTCTACATGGCTATCTTTACTTGGAGGGAAAATTGAGCCAATTGCAATGCCTTTTGACATATTTAAGTTCGAATCTTTTGAGGCTATCAAGGATAAATTCTCATTATTGGTACGAATATGATTGCCTATTTGTAAAGATAATTTGGGTAAAATACTTTTTGCTTTCATATCTAAAAGTAACCGATTGGTTCCCAACACGCCGCCAGAAAAAATTATTCCTTTTGCTTTTACTGATTTTCTGTTTTTACGAAACCATGAAGTAGAATTCTCATAAAATACTTCATAACCTCCAATTTTACATGGACTTACTTTTTTTACCAATTTTTCTGCAAATATTTTCGCTCCTAGTTGTTGTGCCAAATACAGATAATTTTTATCTAAGGTGTTTTTCGCATTTTTTGGGCAGCCTGTCATACATTTCCCACAAAAAGTACAACCTGTTCTTTTTGGTCCCTTCCCTGCAAAATATGGATCTTCTACTTCTTTATTGGGTGTACCAAAATAAACTGCCACATTGGGCGCATTAAATTCACTTTCTTTTCCTAAACTTCTTGCTGCTTTTTCCAAGGCAATATCCGCATCAAAGTATTTTGGATTTTTGGTTGCGCCCAACATTTTTTCTGCAGTAACATAATGTGGTTCTAGCTCTTTTTCCCAATCTGCCAAACCAGCCCAATTACCACCACTATAAAAATCTTTATGAGGCCTAGGTAAAGTATTGGCATACACCAAGGAGCCTCCACCTACGCCTACACCACTTAACACACCTACATGACGAAAAAAAGTAAGTTTTAAAATACCATAAAACTTAAACGAAGGTAACCACAGGTATTTTTTGAGATTCCAGTTGGTTTTAGGAAAATCCTTTGCGGTATACCTCCTTCCTTTTTCAATAACCAATACTTTGTACCCTTTTTCAGACAATCGCAAGGCAGAAACAGAACCTCCAAAACCTGAACCGATAATGATATAATCGTAAATCTCTTTTGATTCTTTTTCTGCTTTATCCATAGATTTGATAAATATAAGTCAAAATAAAGCATAAAAAAAAGCCCTAAAAGGGCTTCTAATGCTATAAACTTCTTTACAATGTTCCTCGTTTAGCCTGCTCTCGTTCAATACTTTCGAACAATGCTTTAAAATTACCAGCACCAAAACCGCGAGCTCCCATTCTTTGGATAATCTCAAAGAACAAAGTAGGTCTATCTTCTACAGGTTTGGTAAAAATTTGCAACAAATAACCTTCTTCATCGGCATCTATCATGATGCCTAAACCTTTTAAAGTTTCAATATCTTCTCTTAACTCGTGGCTAAATTCTTCTAATCTTCCAGGAACCGCTCTATAGTATTCTTCCGGAGGTGTGCTTAAAAATTCAATTCCTCTAGCTCTTAATTTTGAAACGGTAGTAATGATATCATCTGTTGCCACTGCAATATGTTGTACACCTGCACCTTCATAAAAATCTAAATATTCTTCAATTTGAGAACGTTTTTTTCCTTCAGCTGGCTCGTTAATTGGGAATTTGATGCGACCGTTACCGTTGCTCATAACCTTACTCATCAAGGCAGAATACTCCGTATGAATCTGTTTATCATCAAACGATAGGAAATTCACAAACCCCATCACATTCTCGTACCATTTGACCCAAGTGTTCATTTCGCCCCAACCAACATTTCCAACCATGTGGTCAATGAATTTCAGACCTGTTGGCGCTGGGTTGTAATCAGATTTCCATTCGCGATAACC
>JAUIAA010000123.1 GCA_030425715.1 Bacteroidia bacterium
TGTCCGTATAAAAATCCTATCTCTCTTTCTCCAACTCCTATATCACCAGCTGGTACATCTGTGTTAGAGCCAATATGTCGATACAATTCACTCATAAAACTTTGGCAAAAACGCATAATTTCATTATCCGATTTTCCTTTTGGATCAAAATCTGCACCACCTTTACCACCGCCCATAGACAGTGTGGTTAAACTATTTTTAAAAACTTGTTCAAAAGCCAAAAATTTTAAAATACTCATATTTACCGTTGGGTGAAAACGCAAACCGCCTTTAAAGGGTCCAATTGCCGAATTCATTTGAATACGATAACCCCTGTTTACTCTAATTTCTCCAGTATCGTCAACCCAAGCAACCCTAAAGGTTATTGCTCTTTCTGGCTCTACCATTCGCATTAGAATATTCTTACCGTTATAAATCTGTTTTGAAGAGATATAAGGTATAACAGTATCGGCAACTTCTTGTACGGCTTGAAGGAATTCTGGCTCTTGACCATTTCTTGCTTTGATTTCCTCCATGAAGGTGTTGATTTTTGACTTCATAATTAAGTATGTGAAAAATTATTGATTTGTAAAAATATGCGTACAAAAATACTTAATTTATTAAAACAGCTAATTGTTTTCATTTTTTATTTTCTAAATATTTTAGGCATTCTAAGGTTCAAAAATTACTATATATATGGTAATATTTTTCTTTTAAAAAGTGTAAATTTGCCCTCTCAATTTGATTTTAGAAATGAAGGATAAAATAAACGAGTTATTAGGAGAAATAAATCAATTTAATGCTGCTACCTTAGAAGAAGTAGAAGCATTTAGAATTAAATTTATAGGAAGCAAAGGGATTGTAAAACAACTTTTTACTGATTTTAAAAATGTAGAGGCTACCTCAAAAAAAGAAATTGGCCAAGCATTAAATAATTTAAGAATTCAAGCTGCCGAAAAAGTAAACTCGTTAAAAGAAATTTTAGAACACCATTCTGAAACCAAAAAAACACATGACGATTTAACAAAACCTGCTCAACCATTAACGCTAGGAGCAAGGCATCCAATTTCTTTGGTAAAAAATCAAATTATTGAAGTGTTTTCTCGCATTGGTTTTACGGTTTCTGAAGGACCAGAAATTGAAGATGATTGGCATAATTTTACCGCCTTAAACCTACCTGAATACCATCCGGCTCGCGATATGCAGGATACTTTTTTTATCGAAAAAGATCCAGATATTTTGTTACGCACCCACACTTCCTCGGTTCAGGTTCGTTATATGGAAAACAACAAACCACCTATCAGAACTATTTCACCAGGAAGGGTTTTTAGAAACGAAGATATTTCCGCTAGAGCGCATTGTATTTTCCATCAAGTGGAAGGCTTATATATAGACACAGATGTTTCGTTTGCCGATTTAAAGCAAACGCTTTTGTATTTTACCAAAGAAATGTTTGGCAAATCTAAAATTAGACTACGTCCGTCATTTTTTCCATTTACAGAACCTAGTGCTGAAGTGGATATTTATTGGGGATTAGAAACCGAAACAGATTACAAAATTACCAAAGGTACAGGTTGGTTAGAAATTATGGGCTGCGGAATGGTTGACCCAAACGTATTACAAAACGCCAATATAGACCCAGAAAAATATAGTGGTTTTGCTTTTGGAATGGGAATTGAAAGAATTGCCATGTTGCTGTATCAAATACCAGATATTAGAATGTTTTACGAAAATGATGTGCGGTTTTTACAACAGTTTAAATCTGTAATTTAATACACTCGCAATGAAAAACCTAAAAGAGTTTCTTTTACATCAAGGCTATACGAGTATTAAATTAAAAAAAACGAAAACCAATCATTTTGAAATTAAAGTTAAGATTAACAAAATTAAAGGCAAATTTATTTTAGATACTGGTGCTTCCAATTCCTGTCTGGGTTTTCACGCAAGTGAAAAATTTAACTTACAAACAGAAGACTCTGAACACAAGGCAAGCGGGGCAGGATCAAATGATTTAAAAACATTAATCTCCAACAAAAATAAAATTCAAATTGGCAAATTCAAATTAAAAAAAATTGCATTAATTTTAATTGATTTATCACATGTAAATAGTGCCTTACTTACACAAAATGCTGGTGAAGTTGACGGTATTATTGGCGCAGATATCTTACAAAAAGGAAAAGCAATTATAGACTATAAAAAGAAAAGTTTGTTTTTAAAACTTTAGTACAAAAAATTATATACCATCATGGCAAATACAGATAATCGATATAATTTAAGAGGCGTTTCGGCTCAGAAAGAAGATGTACACAATGCAATTAAAAATATTGATAAAGGATTGTTTCCTAAATCTTTTTGTAAAATTATACCCGATTATTTAACCCACGACGATGATTATTGCATTATTATGCATGCCGATGGTGCAGGAACAAAGTCTTCTTTAGCTTACATGTATTGGAAAGAAACGGGTGATTTATCCGTTTGGAAAGGCATAGCACAAGATGCTCTAATCATGAATATTGACGATTTACTTTGTGTGGGTGCAACCGATAATATTTTACTTTCCTCTACCATTGGCAGAAATAAAAATGTAATTCCTGGCGAAGTGCTTTCTGCTATTATCAACGGTAGTGAAGCGCTTTTGGCTGATTTAAAAAAATTCGGCGTAACCATACATTCTACTGGTGGTGAAACTGCTGATGTTGGTGATTTGGTAAGAACCATAATTGTAGACTCTACGGTTACTGCAAGAATGAAACGCAGTGAGGTTATTGACAATGCCAATATCAAAGCAGGAGATGTAATTGTTGGACTGGCTTCTTTTGGGCAAGCAACTTATGAAACCGAGTATAACGGAGGTATGGGAAGCAATGGCTTGACTAGTGCCAGACATGATGTTTTTGAAAAATATTTAGCAAAAAAATATCCTGAAAGTTTTGATGCTTCCGTACCAGAAGATTTGGTTTATTCTGGACAAATGAAATTGACTGACGCTGTTGCGGATGCCAATTTAGATGCCGGGAAATTAGTATTATCGCCTACCCGAACCTATGCCCCAATCATCAAAAAAATATTGGAAAATCACCGAAAAGATATACATGGCATGGTGCATTGCAGCGGTGGTGCGCAAACAAAAATTTTACACTTTGTTGATAATGTTCATGTGATTAAAGATAATTTATTCGATGTTCCTCCATTATTTGAAATGATTCAAAAACAATCGAATACAGATTGGCGAGAAATGTATCAGGTTTTTAATTGCGGTCATAGAATGGAATTATACGTACCAAAAGAAATTGCCGAAGATATTATTCAAATCTCCAAATCCTTTAATGTAGATGCACAAGTAGTTGGCAGAGTAGAATCTTCCATCAGCAAAAAATTAACTATAAAAAGTACTTACGGTACATTTAAATATTAATTCATTTGTAACTATTCGGTTATATTTGCTACTCATACAACAAAACCAACCGAATGATCTCCACTTTTATTAACTTAGAATGGAAACAATTTTTCCGCTCTTCTTATTGGCAAAAAAGTATTGCGTTAAACATACTATTAATTTTTGTGGCACTTTATTTTGTGGCCATGTTTCTTTTATTGGGTGTTGCTTTATTCCCTATTTTAAAAGAACAGTTCCCAAAAACAGATCCTTTTACCAAAGTAAATAGCTTTTTATTTTATTGGTTTTTAGCCGATTTGATAATACGGTTCTTTTTTCAAAAATTACCCGTAATGCAAATCAAACCTTTGTTAACCTTACCCATTAAAAAGAGAAAAATTGTTAACTATGTTTTAAGTAAATCTATAAATTCATTTTTTAATTTTTTACCCCTCTTTGCTGCCATACCATTTGCCATTACCTTAATTATTAAAGATTATAACAAAGGAGAAGTTTTTATTTGGACTTTATTAATTATGATTTGCACTCTGATTATTAACTTTTTAAATTTTATAATTGAGAATAAATCTTCGCAAACCGAGTTGTCTTATTTACCAATAATTGCCATTGGCTCTTCCCTATACGCATTAGATTATTTCCATATAGTTTCATTAAGCTCTATTACAGCAAACTATGTACAACATATAATTGCAAACCCTGTTTTGATAAGTATTCCTTTAGGAATTCTAGGCTTGCTATATTTCTTTAATTTTAAATTATTAAAACAACAATTATTCATAGATCAAGGATTAAAATCTAAAAACGAAGTAGTTCAAACCTCAGATATGTCTTGGACAAAAAAGTTTGGTGATGTGGCTCCATTTCTTCAATTAGATTTAAAAATGATTTGGCGAAATAAAAGACCAAAATCAACAGTATATTTGGTAATTATAGGGCTTTTGTATGGTTTGATTTTTTATCCAAATCCAGTTTATAAAGACATGCCAGCCATGTTTATTTTTGTAGGTATTTTCGTTACCGGAATATTCATGATTAATTTTGGCCAGTTCATCCCCGCATGGGATGCAGCTTATTATAAAATGTTGATGAGTCAAAATATCAAATATAAAGAATATTTAAACTCTAAGTTTACATTGATGACAGGTAGTGCTGTGGTATTATTTGTATTAAGTATTCCTTATGTGTATTTCGGGTGGAATGTTTTGCTGATACATTTTGTAGCCTTAATCTATAATATTGGTGTAAACATGCATGTGCTATTGTACGCGGGGTCTTTTAATCGCAAAAGAATTGACCTCACCAAAAAAGCAGCATTTAACTACCAAGGTACCGGAGCTGTACAGTGGATTTTAGGATTACCATTAATGCTACTTCCTGTACTGTTATTTTATCTTCCTTATAAATTTATCAATTTTGAAACAGGGCTAGCGGTTTTATTTCTCTTTGGTATTTTTGGCATTGTTTTCCATCAAAAAATAATGCAATTTATTAGTAAAAAATATATCGACTCAAAATATAAAATGGTAAGTGCTTTTGAACAAACCAATTAACTACAAACTATGATTAATGTAAATCAACTTAGCAAAAAATACGGTGACAACACTGTTTTACAAATAGAGAATTTAGATATTCCAAAGGGTCAAACTTTTGGATTGGTAGGAAATAATGGTGCAGGGAAAACTACTTTTTTCAATTTATTATTAGATCTTATCCAACCAAGTAGTGGTGAAATTATCAATAATGGTATACCTGTTGCTAAAAGTGAAGATTGGAAACCTTTTACCTCTGCATTTATTGACGAAAGTTTTTTGATAGGCTACTTAACGCCCGAAGAATATTTCTATTTTATTGGGGAGTTAAGAGGGGTTTCTAAAGTTGATATCAATAATTTTCTACAACCTTTTGCCGAACTTTTTAACGATGAAATTTTAGGGAAAAAGAAATATTTAAGAGATTTATCTAAAGGAAACCAAAAGAAAGTTGGAATTGTTGCTGCACTAATAGGTAATCCAGAAGTTGTAATTTTAGATGAGCCTTTTGCAAATTTAGACCCAACCACCCAAATCCGATTAAAAAAACTATTGAAAGAATTAGTCGATCAAAGCAATGCTACTATATTAATTTCTAGTCATGATTTAGGTCATATTACCGAAGTTTGCGAACGCATAGTAGTTTTAGAAAAAGGCGATGTAATAAAAGACATCCAAACCTCTGCCGCAACTTTAAATGAGTTGGAAAGTTATTTTTCATTGTAATAACTAAGGAACAGTAAGGATACCAAACTTTAAGATAAAGCCTAAGAATCTTTTATTTATTTGTACTTTTACAACCCCTTCAACAATAAACCATTTGCAAAGGAGTTTAAAAATTTACAAATTAGCGTTATTTTGAAAAGCAATTTTTTCTACATATTTTTTCTCATTTTAGGTGCTATAGTGCTAAGCTGTTCTGCCAAAAAAAATACCTTTATTAGTAGAAACACGCAAAATATGTCAACCAAATACAATGTTTTGTATAATGGTAATATTGCTTTTGACGAGGCTAAAGAAAATTTAGACAAGGCTTATGAAGACAATTTTTGGGAAAGACTACCTATAGAACCTTTAAAAATTGAGGAGGATTTTATCCCAATGCCAGGGCAATCTGTTGCTGTTAACAAAGAACCGGAAGGATTTGAAAAAGCACTCCATGGTTTTTGATGGGCACGAAAAAAACAAACAAATTGACGAAGCCTATTTGCTTTTAGGAAAGTCTCGATATTTTTTACAAAGATTTGTACCTGCCTTAGAGGCATTTTCCTTTGCTCTTGACAAATATCCAGATGCCAATTTATACGATGAAACCCGAATTTGGAAAGCAAAAGCACAACTGCGATTACAAAATGAAGAATTGGCTATTCAAACTTTAGATTATGTTTTAAAAGACATAGATATTCTAGAAGAAACCTTTGAAAATGCTCATACCGCAATGGCAATGGCGTATACGCAATTAGATAGCATTGATAAAGTTATGGAGCATTTAAAAAAATCTACCTATTACTTTAGTAACAGAAGTCAATCGGCAAGAAACTTTTTTATTTTAGGGCAAATTTATCGAGAAAAGCAAGAAATCGATTCTTCTAATATGGTATTTGATGCCTTGACCA
>JAUIAA010000124.1 GCA_030425715.1 Bacteroidia bacterium
GTATTCTTTAACAACAAAAGCCCTACCCATTTCAATGGTTTGTTCCATCATACTATGCAATTCGGGCTCTATTCTAAACAATTCGTTTACATAAAAACCTTCGATTCCATATTTTTGAAAAATATCTTTACCCAAGCCCATTCTATACGAGCCAACAATTTTTTTTAAATTGTCGTCCCACATAAATAAATGTTTGTAAAAAGTATCAAAATTATCTAAGTCAATTGCCTTATTCGTTCCTTCTCCAACCGCTCTAAAGGTAATTTCACGTAAACGTCCAATCTCTAAAAGTATATTTTGAATTTCTCCACTATCAGCAAAATACACTTTATAATTTTTACTAGAGAATAAACATTTTTCATTAGCATTTAATAATTCTATTTCTTGTTTTATTTTTTCTATATCAATCTCTTCTATTATTTTTTTTGGCGACTTAGATAATTTTAGTAAATCTTTGTTTAAAAGTGTCCCCGTTTTTTCAAATGGGTTCGCTAACATATACGTTTTTTTACGCAAAAAATTATGAAACTCTTTTAAGCCTTCGTACTTGTCTTGTTCTTTGGTATATATCGGTTTTCCTATTCGTACTTTAATTACCCTTTCTTTTTGTGTTAACAGTTCGGAAGGTAGTTTTGCGGTACGAAGCGTGTCACTTATGCTTGATAACCAATAAAATAGCTTGCTGTTTTTGGCGTGAAAATAAATAGGAAGTATAGGTACATTTGCTTTTTTTATTAGTTTAATGGCTCCAACTTCCCAAGGTTTATCTACTACAATTTGTCCGTTTTTTACCGTAGAAACTTCTCCTGCTGGAAAAATACCTAAGGGCTTGCCTTCTTTTAAGTGCATCAAGGCATGCTTTATGCCATTTAAGCTAGATTGAGCATCTTTTCTATCCTCAAAAGGATTTACTGGCATGACATATTTTTTAAGCGGTTCAATTCTATGTAGTAAAAAATTAGCTATAATTTTAAAATCAGGTCGTTTCTCTACAATTAATTTAAGCAATAAAATACCATCAATTCCACCAAGTGGATGGTTAGAAATTGTAATAAAAGCACCATCTTTTGGAATCCTTTTTAAATCTTCTTCTGGTATTTCAAACTCAATCTCAACCTCATTTAAAATGGCATTTAAAAACTCTAAATCGTGTTTTTCTTTATGCTTTTCATAAATTTTATTGATACTAGAAATTCGCAATGTTTGAAGTACTAGCCAACCGGTCAAATCGCCTAAAATACCTAGTCGCTCTAATTTTAAAACCTTAGAAATATCTTTTGAAGTTACTAAACTCATTTTAAACTTTATCTTTTGTAACCATTTGCATGGTCTCTCTGCTTAGTTGTTGTAATAAAATTTCTTTACCATTTTCAATTTGTGCAATAGATTTATCATCAAAATGTCTAATGGTGTACAAGGATACGTTTTTATTGTACAAACAAATATAGTTTAATTTAAGTCTTTGAAACAATCGATCGAAATTATTAAAATTATCTTCAATACAAACCGAAAAACTAATGGCAGAGTTTTGTATTAAATTGACTTTTATTTTGAATTGATGAAAAAAATCGAATACTTCACTTAAATCATCTTCCATCATAAAAGAAAAATCCTTGGCAGATAAGGATAGTAATATTTGGTTTTTCTTTACAATAAAACAAGCTGTTTTTGGAACTATGGCGGCTCCTTTGGTTACTGTTGTCCCCGTTTTTTGGGGATGAACAAAAGACTTTACATATAATGGAATATTTTTTCTTTGGAGTGGTTGAATCGTTTTTGGATGAATCACACTTGCACCATAAAACGCCATTTCAATTGCTTCTTTATAAGAAATTTGTTGCAATAAAGTTGTTTTTTTAAACACTCTTGGATCGGCGTTTAAAACACCTGGTACATCTTTAAAAATAGAAACCTCCATTGCATTTAAACAATAGGCAAGAATTCCTGCCGTATAATCCGATCCTTCTCTGCCTAAAGTTGTGGTATGGTTTAAATCATCCTTTGCAATGAATCCTTGGGTAATATACAATGTGCCAACCTTTATTTTTTTTTGTATCTGAGATTCTGATTTTTCCCAATTCACTTTTGCCCTTCTATAATCCCTATTGGTTGCAATACAATTTCGAATGTCTAACCAAGTGTTTTTAATTTTACTTTCCTGTAAAAAATAACTGCATATTTTTGTGGAAAGCAGCTCCGCTTTACTCACGGTTTGGTCGTAAATAAAATCGTAATCGCTAGAGGCATTGTTTTCAAAAAATTGGGTTAACTCATTAAATAATTGTTCCACCTCGCCATAAATTGGTACATTTTTACTTAAAAATAAATCATTACATATTTGTAAATGGTAATATTTTGCTTCTTCTAATAAATTTTTCCAAATTTGGTTTTGCTCTAAATAAAATGAAATAATTTTTTCAAATTGATTGGTCATTTTGCCCATGGCAGAAATTACCAATACTCCTTGTTCAATTTTGAGTTCATTAACAATGTTTAACAAGTTTCTTACGCCGTTTGCATCTTTTACCGACGCTCCTCCAAACTTATATACTTTCATTTAATTTCTATTGGTTTGATTCAACATAGGTTGCCAATGCTTCGTTGTTTATTTGAGCTATTTTCCAATTGTCAAAAACCTTAGCACCTGTGCTTTTGTAAAATGCAATGGCATTGGTGTTCCAATCCAAAACTTCCCATGCTACTCTTTTGATATTTTTTTTATAAGCATAGTTTAATACTTTACTATACAAAGCTTTACCTACGCCTTTTCCTCTATAATTTTCTTGCACAATCAAATCTTCTAAATGAATGGTTTTTCCCTTCCAAGTAGAGTATCTAGGGTAAAATAAAGCCATCCCAACAATCTTGTTATCATGCTCTGCCAAAAAAACCTTAAACGACGGTTTTTTACCAAATCCAGCCTTCTTTAAATCTTTAATTTTAATTTCTACTGCCTCAGGCTGATGCTCAAAAGCTGCCAGTTCGCAAATTAGCCCATATACCTCCTTCATGTCGGTAACTTTGGCTTTTCGTATTTTAAATTGCATATTATTTAATTTCTAGACAAATTTAACCATAAATGTTATGAAAAATTAAAATATCTTTGTCCGAGTTATTCATTCTAAAATTTGCTAATCTAAGCGACAAAAAAACAAAAACATGAAAAATCATACTACTCTTGGAGAGTTTATTATTGAAAATCAAAAGGATTTTCTTTACTCTTCAGGAGAATTATCCCGTTTATTAAGCTCAATAAAACTTGCTTTAAAAGTTGTAAACCATGAAGTTAACAAAGCTGGATTGGTGGATATTGTAGGCAATGCAGGAGCAACTAATATTCAAGGAGAAGACCAACAAAAATTAGATGTATACGCCAATGAAGTTTTTATGCGTACCCTGGTAAACCGCCAAATTGTTTGTGGAATTGCAAGTGAGGAAGAGGATGATTTTGTAATTATTGGAGGGAAAAACAAATCACACGACAATAAATATGTGGTGTTAATTGACCCTTTAGATGGTTCTTCAAATATTGATGTAAACGTTTCTGTAGGTACTATTTTTTCTATTTACCGACGTGTTTCTCCATTGGGAACTCCGGTAGGTAAAGACGATTTTTTACAGCCAGGTAATTTACAAGTTGCTGCTGGTTACGTGGTTTACGGTACTTCAACCATGTTGGTTTATTCTACTGGGCATGGTGTAAATGGTTTTACTTTAAATCCAGCACTAGGTACTTTTTATTTATCGCACCCCAATATGACTTTCCCTGAAGACGGCAATATATATTCTATCAATGAAGGGTACTATATTCATTTTCCTCAAGGAGTAAAAGATTATTTAAAATACTGCCAAGAAGAAAAAGAAAATCGACCGTATTCTGCAAGGTATATTGGCTCTTTAGTTTCTGATTTTCACAGAAATATGATAAAAGGAGGGATTTATATTTACCCAACAAGTTCTAAATCCCCGAAAGGGAAATTGCGATTGTTATACGAATGTAATCCCATTGCATTTATTGCCGAACAAGCTGGAGGTAGTGCAAGTGATGGCTACCAAAGAATATTAAATATCAAGCCGAAAGAATTACACCAAAGGGTTCCGTTTTTCTGTGGTAGTAAAAATATGGTAGCTAAAGCTGAAGAGTTTATGGCAAAATATCCAGAGGAAGCCAATTATTAAAATTACCAATTTATGGGAGTTATAAAAGTTAAAAATATAAGAGTCTATGCCTACCATGGTTGTTTGGTAGAAGAAGGTAAAATAGGTTCGGACTATCGAGTTGATCTTGCTGTAAAAGCAAACCTAAAACAATCGGCAAAAACCGATAATTTACAGGACACTGTAGATTATGTGCATTTAAATAGAATAGTTAAAGAAGAAATGGCCATACGTGCAAAACTTTTAGAAACAGTAGCTGATAAAATTTTAGACAGAATTTTAAAAGATATTGATTTGGTAAACTACGCCAAGGTAAAGCTTTCTAAGCTCAATCCACCTATAGGCGGGAATGTTGAAATGGTTAGTATTGTAATGGAAAGGTCTAGGTAATTCTTTACTCGTTTTCTGATGGTAAAATTTCTTTGGTAAGTTTTGGTTTGCGCAAATGATAGTATATGCCAAAAAGTGAAACCAAAGCTGTTAATATAGAAAACAATAATCCTATAGATACCGGTATAGAAGAATCTATATTTAAAATTTGTGATGCTTCATAAAAAATATACTCTCGCACACCAATTCCTGCAAAGGAAAAAATAGATAGAACAGAAGAGATTAAAAACACAAATATATAATTGATTATATTTTGTTCGCTTCCCAAACTTAAAATCAAGCAAACAACACTTAAAACTTGTAAGCCTTGAACCGCTAGAGAGTAAAAGAATCCTTTGGCAAATGCCTTTAAAAATTTGGGAAAGAATTGCTTTACAAAAAAATAAGAAGAGATTAAGATAATTGCCAGAAGTATAGGGATGGACCAGACCAAGTTTAATGTAGCTAAAATTGTATAACTTAAAATAACAATTAAAAACCCAATAGCAGTTAAACCCATAAAACGATCAATAAATACTGCAGCTGTTAAGGTTTTTAATTTCCAGTTGAATGTTTTGTTTAAAACGTAAATTTTATAGGCATCTCCACCAATTCCTCCAGGAATAAAAAAATTATAAAACATACCAATTAAATAAAGTACATTATTACTTTTTGGCGAAAGATGGTAGCCAACTTCTTTAAAAAAGAGCAACAACCTTATGGCAGAGATAAATTGCGACCATAAAAAAAATAGCAAGGCGGCTAGAAAATATAAGATGTTTATTTCTTTAACCGTTTGGTAAATTTCAGTGATAGAAATCTTACTAAAAACCAGATATAACAAAAAAATACTTAAGCCAATTTTAAGTATTTTGGAGATTAATTTTTTGCTATTTCTTTTCAATCGAAGTTATTTTACGAATAAAATATGGTTTTTTATTCTGCGATTCATAATACGTACGCATCAATAAATCTGTTACAATACCAATGGTGAATAATTGAATTCCTACCAAAATAAATAGGACGCCTAATATTAGCAAAGGTCGATTGCCTATATCATTACCCATCAATTTTACTACCAATAAATATAGGTTGATCAATATTCCGGAGATAAAGAAGAAGTAACCCATATTACCAAATAAATAAATTGGTTTTTGCATGTATTTTCGTTGAAATATCAATAAAAATAGGTCATTCAAAACCTTAAAAGTTCTTCCTAATCCATATTTAGATACTCCAAATTTTCTTGAGTGGTGTTTTACATCCACTTCTGTAATTCTGGCACCATTCATAAAAGCCAAAACCGCTATAAATCGATGAAACTCGCCATATAAATTTAATTCTTTTGCAGTTTCTCTGGTAAAGACCTTTAAGGCACAACCTTGATCGGTAATTTTAAGTTTTGTGGCTCTTCTAATAATAAAATTTGCTATTTTAGATGGAAAAGTTTTGAATAGAGAGTCTTGTCTTTTCTTTCTTATACCAGTAACCAAATCCCAATCTCCAGATTTTAACAAATCTAACATTTTAGGAATATCAGTAGGGTCATTTTGCAAATCACCATCCATAGTTATGATATAATCTCCTTTAGCATAATCAATACCTGCCATGGTAGCCGAACTTTGCCCGTAGTTCTTCTTAATTTCTATCAAAACCACCTTTGGGTTTTTCATCTCTTTTACAACATTTCTAGTGTTGTCCATAGAAAAATCATCTACAAAAATAATTTCATAGTGATACCCTTTTAGAGCAGATTCAATTGCCTCGGTTAATAGTATAACATTATCCTGTTCGTCATAAACTGGTATTACAATAGACAATAAATCGGTGGTGTTCATATACATTATTTAGGGCTTCAAAATTATACAATTATTTTGGAATTAACTTTTATTTATATAATAAGTGTATTTTTGGATTCCTAAACTTGCTTTAAACTACCAAAAGTGATG
>JAUIAA010000125.1 GCA_030425715.1 Bacteroidia bacterium
TGTAAAATATCATCATCATTCGCATCACTTGTTATTTTTTTATAGAAAAACCGAATTGGAAAAATTGCATTGATAATTAAGAGATCTTGAAAAGATTTGGTGATTTTTTTAGGCCTTTTAACCGATTTTTTCTCAAAATGATAGTGGGTTAACCAATATTCATTTAATTCTACATTTAAAAGTTTGTATATAATGTCTACCGTTTTTGCTTGCATTAGTTCTTGAAATAGGTTCTTACGAGAGGCAAATAATTTTGCCAACTGCGCTATTCTAACCGTTGGGAAATTAGTTGGTCGAAGCCTAAAAAATTGAAACTGTTTGTTAAATAAAGAAGTTAATTTATATTTTTCTTTTACAAAATGATATTCTGCTTGTAAACCTTTATAATAATCGTTATCAATATCTTTTTCCAAAAATCCAGCTTGACCAAACAATAATGCCTCTAAACTAGAAGGCTTGCTCTGTAGTTTTCTAAAAACCTTATAATCAAATGAATTTGCTAAGTTTAAGAAAGCCTCCTTATTAATTTTTAAGCCAAAATTCATTGCTAAAACTTTAAAGAATATAGCATCCCAATCTGATTTAGAATCCTTAAAATGTTGTAAAATCAATTTAGATTTTTCTTCCAATCTTTCTAAATACAATCTTTCTAACCAATGGTCAATTGTGATTTTGGAAACTGTAGTTAACTGGTTTTCACAAGGAATCCAACTTGGTTTTTTATAAAATAAACTTCGGTATTGTTTAACAAGTGTAATGCTTATTAGCTGTTTTAATTCCAAAGTTGGAATTCTCTGTTTAATTGGGTTATAAACTTTAGCATCATCTTCCCAAACTACATGTAAAATAACATTGTTGTAGTTTGAATCTTTGTCATGTTGGTGTGCATACCAATCTGAAGACTTTATATGTAATTCTATATTACCAACCCAAAGTTGCTTGTCAATTTTTATTTTGGCGTTAAAAAAATCAGGACCAGAGTCTTTATTATGTCTTCCAACATTAATAATTTGCAATTTTTGTCCTGTAGTAGAACATAAATCACCAACCGCAAAATATTTAAATTTCCATAGATAATGTAGAAAATCTTCTTGCATCAAAGTTGAACTTTACCATTGATGAAAGCCAATAAAAAAAGTAAACAAATTTATAAAAATACGAACCTGTTTTCTGGTTATTTTTGAAGATTGCAGTTGTTTTAAAACAAAAAATCCCGCTGTTAGCGGGATTTTAATGGGTAAAATATTTTCTTTAATTGTTGCCCAAAATAATTGGAAGGCCTTCATCACCTCCACCAATCACAATAACTTTTGTATTTGGCGATTGTGATAATTTTAGGGTAGCTTCAATACCCTTATCTTTTAAAATTTGGTTATTTAAAGAAGCACTTAATATTTTATTAGCATCCGCTTTTCCCTGTGCTTCAATTCTTTGTTTTTCAGCTTCTTTTTTGGCTTTTTGTAATCTAAATTCATACTCTAAAGATTCTTGCTCTTGTCCTAATTTACGTTCAATTGCATCTTTAATAGCTGTTGGTAAGGTTACATCTCTTACCAAAATATCATTTAATTGTACATACTGGTTGTCAATTATTTTCTTAGTTTCATCAAATATTTCACTTTGAATAGCGTCTCTTTTTGACGAATAAATTTGCTCTGGTGTATATCTCCCTACCACACTTCTAGTAGCCGATCTCATTGCAGGTTTCAAAACTCTATCCAAATAATCTACACCTTTGGTTTGGTGTAAATTTCCAAGATTTTCTACTTGTGGCTTATACCAAGCGGTTGCCTCTAATTGTATATCCAATCCATTAGAAGATAATACCTTCATTTTTTCTGTAAGTTCTTGTTGTCTCACTTCGTAAACAATAACATTATTCCAAGGTGCTACAATATGAAAACCTTCGCCTAATGCTGGTTTATCTGTTACTACTCCACCATCAAATCTTTTCCATAACACTCCTGCTTCACCAGCGTTTATGGTAACTGTAGATTTAGAAATAAAAATAATTGCTAAAATTCCTAGAAAAATTAACGGCAATATTCCCTTTGGAAATTGCAATTGTGATTGTTGTGACATAAATATTTTGTTTTAAATTATTAGTTAATAGAGCAAATGTTAAACCAAACCTCTATATTTTCTTATGAACCATTCTATGCTCAAAGATAGTGTAATTAAGGCTAAAAGCCACTTCCAATCGATGAAAGATACAGATTGTTTTGTTTCTTTTTGAACCGTTTTATATTCTGAATTATTTATAAGACGATTGATTAAATTATCGATGGTACTTGGGTAGAAAACAGCTCCTTTAGAATGTAAAGCAAGTTGTTTTAAACCCTCTAAATTAGCCGTAAATTTTTCCTGTTCAACAGCATAATTGGCTACTGCAAATTTCCCTTCAAAAAGTGTTCTAGATTTTTTATCAATTATTCTAAACTCATAGTCGCCTGGTTTTAAATTAATTAAATTAGCCTCGAAATTTAAATTGCCTAATTGAAAAGGGATTTTTTTACCATCATTGTTTAGTATTAAATTTAGTTGGGCATTTTTATCAAAATTAAAATTGGCATCGTAAGGCTTAGCCTTAATTATTACCTCATCATTAATGTAATTTATGGGGTTAAATGCAACTTCTATTTTTCTTTTACCTTTAACAATCGTTAAATATTGCAACAATTGATTTATAAAAGTATCAAATTTTAAAAATGAATTTTGTTGTGTAAATGCAGCCATTCGCCACCTCCAAATATGTTCTCCAAAAAGTGCAACTCCTCTCCTATTATCCTGTTTAAATGTGGCTATAACAGGATTTTTAGTTTCCATTCCTTCCATAATTTGATTCGCAATTACATCGTTTTCTACCTTAAATTGAATAGATCCAAAATAATCTTCAATGGGAGGAAATTTTTCAAAATCAATATCTTCCACTGCAAACGCAGAAAAATCTGTTGCAAGCTTTGCTAGATAATTTTCTTGTTGCTGTAATACATTTTTATGGAAATAATTTTGTGCAGAGTTTAAAAAGCTCCAATTGGTATTCATACCAGTAATGATAAACAAACTCTGCTCAGAATTTTTAAGTGCTGTAAATATTTTTTGAAATTTTGAATTTGGTTGGTACAAAATGAGTACATCACTCTTTTCAAAATCGTAATCAAATTTATCTACTTTAACCAAATTTACTTTTCGTTGTTTATTAGATTCAATACTTTTTTTAAGTGCCCCAATATCTGGGTGTAGTACATCATAAATTAAAGTAATTTCGGACTGCTCATTGATTACATCCACATAAAAGTTTTTACGGTTATTTACGGTATTCTTTTCTGTGGGTAAGGGAGAAATTACCGCCTCAAAAACCTGTTTACCAACTGCTTTGGCAGTTAAATAGAAGTTTATTTTTTCAAACCTTTTATTGGAAGAAAAAGAAACTTTCTTTTTAAATAGTATTTCTTGCTTGTTTTTCACTATAAAATCTAGATTGTATTTTTTTTCTCCAGAATAGTTTAAAACAACCTCTACAGGGAATTGATTGTTTAAAAAGGAATAAGAATTTACATTAATTTGGGCAATACTTACATCTTCATACTTTGTTGTATCTCCAATTACAATTGGAAATATTTGTTGTTTGGAATTGATATATGTGTAATTTTTACCTAAGGTTTGGTTGCCATCGCTTAGAATAACTATTGGAGATTTAATCGATTTTGACAGTACATTCAAATCGGCTACAGCCTCATTAATATTGGTTTGATTTTCGTTAAAATATAGGCTGTCTAAATGAGATAATTTTTCTCCAAATGTAAATTGTTTGATTTCAAACTTATCTTTTAGGTATGTATTGGTTGTAAATTGATTAACGATTTGTTTAACCGTATTTTCTTGTTGTAAGTGTTGTATGGAAGATGAATTGTCTATGGCCAAAAAAAGCATGGGTTTCACCTTTTCCAGACGTGTTTTTTCTAGACTTGGGTTGATTAATAAAAGCAGCAAACAAAAAATAGAGAGCAACCGCAAAAAACCCAATATAAAATTGGTTTTACTAATTTTTTGCTTCCAAAAATATTGGTAGTATACCAAGCCCAATGCTGCTAAAAAAGCAATGGAGATATAAAAAATAGTGGTATAATTCATGCGTTTGGTATTCCTTTTCAAATATAAGCAACGTCAATGGATATCAACAAAAAAGCAAACCTGAAATTAGATTTGCTTAAGTTATTTAGTTGCAATTTGATTAAGTTAGCATTCCTCCATCTACTTGTAGAGTTTGCCCGGTAATATAAGACGACATATCTGAAGCCAAAAATATACAAGCATTTGCAATATCTAGGGTGGATCCGCCTCTTTTTAATGGAATAGAGGTTCGCCATTCATTTACCGTTTTTTCATCTAATTTAGCAGTCATTTCTGTTTCAATAAAGCCGGGGGCTATAGCATTACAACGAATGTTTCTAGAACCCAATTCTAATGCAACCGATTTTGTAAAACCAAGAATTCCTGCTTTAGATGCCGCATAATTAGTTTGACCTGCATTACCTTTAACTCCAACTACAGAACTCATATTAATAATTGAGCCTCCTTTTTGTTTAATCATTGGCCGGATTACCGCTTTTGTTAAATTGAAAACCGATTTTAGATTCACTTCTACTACTTTATCAAAATCTTCTTCAGAAATTCTCAATAACAGGTTGTCTCTAGTGATTCCAGCATTATTAATTAGTATGTCAATAGATCCAAAATCTTCTAAAGTTTGTTTTGCCAAATCTTGGGCTGCATCAAAATTTGCGGCATTCGACTGGTATCCTTTTGCTTTTACTCCAAAGCTTTCTAGTTCACTTTCTAAAGCTTTCGCTGCTTCCGCAGAAGCGTTATACGTAAAAGCAACATTTGCTCCTTGTTTTGCAAACTCCATAGCAATTCCTTTACCAATTCCTCTAGAAGCTCCTGTAATTAAAGCATTTTTATTTTCTAATAATTTCATTATAAATCTATTTTATCAAAAGAGTTTCAAAGATACTAAAAATGTATACTTAATTTTATTATCCATAAAAAAAGAAGTCTCTTGATTGAGGCTCAAAAGACTTCTTTAATATTCTATCCATTTTTATTATTGTTTTACTTCAACATTTTTGTAATTGAATAAATAATCAATATCTAATTCCTTCACATTTCCAAGCTTTTTTAAAGCTTCCATTTTCAAATCATCTTTCTTGCCAATTACAGAAACCGTATACTCCCCTCCTTTAATTTTATCGTTAAAAAAAGTTTTTAAATCAGCCATATTCATTTTTTCAATTTCTGCATACATTTCTTTACGAATGTCGTGGTCTATACCTCTTTTTTGTAAATCCTCATAATTCCAAAATATATTAGACTTGGTAATTCTTTGTGATGCAATACTTTTTAAAGCCGCTTTCTTGGCCGCTTCAAATTGTTTTTCTGCCTCTGGCATATCGTTCATCAACTCTAACATGGCATCTACCGCTTGTGGTAATTTATTGGCCTGAGTACCAATATAAGCCAATACATAATCAGGATTATTTTTTTTAGAAGCTAAGCGATAAATAGCTGCCGCAGAATAAGCTAAAGATTTTGATTCTCTAATTTCTTGAAATACTATAGAAGATAACCCACTACCAAAATAACTATTGAATACATTGGCGTAGGCCATATCTTTCGAATCAAAATTTTCCCCTTTAGATAACAGTAACATCTCGGCTTGTACCATGTTGTAGTTTACAAAATTTACCGTATTTCCGGTGGCAACTTCTTTAAACTCTGTAGCAGCAGGATAATCTTTTAACGCCGCAGGTAATTGGTGAGAATTATCTAATGCAGCTATTGCTCCATCTACATCTTTACCGTAATAAAAAATACGCTGCTTATAGCCTTTTAAGTCTTTGATGATTTGTACCAACTCTTCTGGGTTCATTTTCATTAATTCATCTGCACTATAAATATTTCTTAACGGAGAATTCTCGCCATATTTTGCATAAGATTGTAAACCAGTAAATAAAATATTTCTTTTTTGTGTTTTACCATCCTGTCTAGATTTTAATATGGTAGCTACATATTTTTCATAAGTTTCTTGATCTGCAACTACATGATCTAGTAAATTTTCTAGTAATTCTAAACCTTTTAGTAAATTTTCGTTTAAACCAGATAACGAAATATAAGATTTATCTCTATTTGCACTTACCGAATAGCTTACTCCTAATTTATAAAATTCCTTTTTCACCTCTTCTGGCGAAAGTTTATCGGTACCCAAATAATCTAAATACCCCATGGCTAATGTTAACTTTTTATTGTTATCACTACCCATATCAAATAGAATATTAAGATTAAATAAATCATTTGTTTTATTGGCTATTGAAGCCACTTCTACGCCGTTTTTTAAATTAGATTTTTGAATCTCTTTATTATAATCTACAAACAGTGGCTGTATGTCACCTACTTTTTC
>JAUIAA010000126.1 GCA_030425715.1 Bacteroidia bacterium
GCTATAAATAGTGGCGCGAGTTATGCTGTGGTAGATGAAAAAAAATATCAAACCAATGATAATATTATTTTGGTAGAGGAGGTGCTTTCTTGTTTGCAACAATTGGCAACATTTCATAGAAATCAGCTTGCAATTCCTGTAATAGCCCTTACGGGAAGTAATGGGAAAACAACAACAAAAGAACTGATTTATGCAGTGTTGAAACAAAAATACAATTGTCATGCTACCAAAGGTAATTTAAACAACCATATTGGAGTACCTCTAACTTTATTGGCTATGAAACCAGAAACAGAGATTGCGGTAATAGAAATGGGGGCGAATCATCCTAATGAAATCGCACAGTTGTGTGAGATTGTACTTCCTGATTATGGGTATATTACCAACTTTGGAAAAGTACATTTAGAAGGCTTTGGAAGTTTAGAGGGAGTGATTCAAGCAAAAACTGAACTGTATAGACATTTGCTAAAATACAACAAACAAGTTTTTGTAAATACTAAGGATGCTGTTCAAATGGAGAAATCAAAAACTTTACAAAGAATCACTTTTGTTGGTAAGAATAGCAATTACCCTATTGCTTTTTTAAGTGCAAATCCAAATGTTAATTTAAAATTTTTTGATACCGAAGTTCATAGTAATTTAATTGGTAAATATAATTTTTTAAATATTGCTACTGCTGTGGCAATTGGACAGTATTTTGATGTGGATGTAGTGAGCATTAAACAAGGAGTGGAAAGTTATATTCCGGCTAATAATCGATCTCAAATTATTGTAAAAGGAACCACAAAAATTATTTTAGATGCTTACAATGCCAATCCCAATAGTATGGAAGTTGCCATAGAAAATCTAGCACAACTAACCGATGATAAGAAAATAGCTATACTTGGAGATATGTTTGAAATAGGAGATGATTCTATGCTTGAACACGAAAATATAGCAGAACTTGTGTCGAAAACAAAAATTTCTGATGTTTACCTTATAGGGGAATCATTTTATAACACAAAAAATAATATAGCATTGAAATTCCGATCTTTTGAAAACTTTAAAGAAAACTTTGAAAAAGAAAATTTTACCAATGCAACTGTATTGATAAAGGCTTCTCGCGGAATGGCATTGGAAAGAATATTGGAATTATTTTAAATTACCAATCGTCATCTTCTTTTTGCATTTTGCCGTTATTTACAAAATACTCTAAACTTTCAATGGCATTGGTTATTTCTGTGTCAATTGGTTCTTCCAGTAAAATTTGATACTTTTTCGGAAAACGGTCGATATATGTTTTTAGGCTAGACGCATCTAGGGTTCCTAAATTCAATTTACCTACTTCAAAATTCGAAAATTTATATTTGTATTTTCCTTCCTTTGTTTTGATTTCTACATCAAAAAACAAATGGGTGTCTATTTTTTTACCAATAAATTCCCAATGAATGTGTTTGTTACCTTTTACCGAAACTTGCGAACTATCTCTTGCAATCGGCATTTGGTTTTCATAATAGATTTCTAACCATTGGTTGGCTCTATCTAAAATTTGACTTTGCGAATTCCCTGCAACTTGTACTACTTCTTCATAGCTATATTCTCCTGTTTCGCTATCAACCATAATAAGTTGAGCATAAGAGAATTGAAAAAATAAGATAAACGAGAGGGGCAATAAAAATCTCCTATTTTTCATAATAATTAAAATAAAAAATACACCATAATAGTGTATTTGCTAAAACGAAGTTAGCAATTATTTTTAGAATTATCAAAAAAATGCCTTAGTACTCGCTCAAGAATGAACTTACATTCTGTTTGGAACCTCAATACCTAATAGCGAAAAAGCACTTTTAATTACAGAACTTACTTTTTTAGAAAGTTGTGTTCTAAATATTTTTTGATTCTTATCATGAACACCCAAAATTGGTACCGTTTGATAAAAGGAATTGTAATCTTTTACCAATTCATAAGTATAATTTGCAATCAAAGCTGGACTAAAGTTTTTAGCAGCATTTTGAACCACAAAAGGAAAGTTTTGTAATTGTTTAATTACATCTTTCTCCTTTGGATGTAAAGTATAATTGGCTATTGTATTTTCAATATCGAAGTCCGCTTTGCGAATAATAGATTGAATTCTGGCGTACGTATATTGAATAAAAGGGCCAGTATTACCGTTAAAATCTATAGATTCTTTAGGGTCGAATAAAATTCGCTTTTTAGGATCTACCTTTAAGATGTAATATTTTAAAGCACCTAGACCTATTGTTTTGTATAATTTTTCTTTTTCTTCGTTAGAATAACCATCCAATTTACCTAATTCTTGAGAGATTTCTCTCGCGGTATTGGTCATTTCTACCATCAAATCATCGGCATCTACTACAGTTCCTTCTCTAGATTTCATTTTTCCTGAAGGTAAATCTACCATACCGTACGATAAGTGATATAAATTTTCAGCCCAACTAAACCCTAATTTTTTAAGGATAAGGAATAACACTTTAAAGTGGTAATCTTGTTCATTTCCAACGGTATACACCATACCGCCAATATCAGGAAAATCTTTAATTCTTTGTATTGCAGTTCCAATATCTTGGGTCATATAAACTGCGGTACCATCTGCTCTTAGCACAATTTTTTCATCCAACCCTTCTTCGGTCAAATCAATCCACACCGAGCCATCTTCCTTTTTATAAAATACGCCTTTTGACAATCCATCTGCAACAACATCTTTACCTAAAAGGTAGGTATTGCTTTCGTAATAATTGGTGTCAAAATTTACGCCTAATTCTTTATACGACTGGTTAAAACCATCATAAACCCATTGGTTCATTTTTTTCCACAATGCAATCACTTCCTCATTTCCAGCCTCCCATTGTAGCAACATTTTTTGTGCTTCCAATAAAATAGGCGCTTGTTTTTTTGCTTCTTCTTCTGTTTTACCATTATTAATAAGCGCTGTTATTTGCGCCTTATACTCCTGGTCAAATTTTACATAATAGTTACCAACCAATTTATCTCCTTTTAAGCCTGTACTTTCTGGTGTTTCACCATTACCAAATTTTTGCCATGCCAACATGCTTTTGCAAATATGAATCCCTCTGTCATTAATAATTTGTGTTTTGTACACTTTTTTTCCTGAAGCAGCAATAATTTCCGCAACAGCGTACCCCAATAAGTTATTTCTAATATGCCCTAAATGAAGTGGTTTATTGGTGTTTGGAGAAGAGTATTCCACCATTACAGATTTTTCATCCTGCTTAGGAGTTTCAAATCCATAATTATGGGTATGGTATATTTTGTTAAAAGAGTTTACAAAATAATGATCAGCAATTACCAAATTTAAAAAACCTTTTACCACATTAAAACTTTCCACTAAAGTGTTGTTTTCTTTTAGGTACTCTCCAAGTTTTGTAGCTATTTCAAAGGGATTTCCTTTGATGAATTTTAATAATGGAAAAACCACAATGGTAATGTCTCCATCAAAATCTTTTCTCGTTTCTTGGAATTCAATTTTAGGGATTTCAATTTGATAAATTTCAAGTATCCCTTCTTTTGCTGTGGTATCTAATAAATTATGAATTTGCATTTGCTGAATTTTGTGGCGCAAAAATAACTATTTTCGTACGAATAAAATATGTTAAGTTAAATTAGATGTTTCAAAATGGATAGAATGGATAAAATACTGGAAGAATTGCCTAAAATGGCAAAGGAGAAGGAGTTAGAAACAAAAAAATATTTTACTAAATTAAAAAAGAAGAAACCAAAAAGATTGGATTTACTAGTGCATGAATTGCATGAAGAAGAGTTTAAGCAAACCGACTGCTTAACTTGTGCCAATTGTTGTAAAACTACTAGCCCTATTTTTACAGAAAAAGATATTGCTAGAATAGCGAAACATTTTAGAATGAAAGAGCTTCAATTTATCAATCAGTTTTTGGTTCGAGATGAAGATGATTTTATGGTATTAAAAAGTGCACCATGTACGTTTTTAGATGCTGATAATAGTTGTAGTATTTATAATGTTCGTCCTAAGGCTTGTAGTGAATATCCACATACCAATCGTAAAAAGTTTTTGCAACTTACAGAGCTAACTTTAAAAAATACAGAGATTTGCCCGGCAGTATATAATATTGTTGAAAATTTAAAAAAGAAACTACCGATTTAATAATTAAAATACATGCCTGTCAACCTAGAAAATTTAAAATATCCAATAGGTAAATTTGTTGTACCTAATCAAATTACTAAAGCACATGTACGTGAATGGATCCATATAATTGAAGCATTTCCAGAATCTCTACAAAATACAGTTGTAAATTTGGAAGAAAATCAATTAAAATTAATTTATCGTCCTGAAGGATGGACTATTCAACAAGTAGTACATCATTGTGCAGATAGCCATATGAATAGTTTTATTAGGTTTAAGTTGGCGTTAACGGAAGATAAGCCGATAATTCGACCCTATTTTGAAGATAGATGGGCAGTACTTCCAGATGTATTAAATGTGGATTTAAGTACTTCAATTGAAATACTTTATGGCTTACATCATAGGTGGGTGGTTTTACTTAAATCTTTGGATGAAAAGGATTTAAATAAAGAATTTGTGCATCCAGAACATGGCGCAACTACCAGTTTAAAAGAGAATATTGGAATCTATGCGTGGCATTGCCAACACCATTTGGCACATATCAAACAGGCGATTAAATATCAAGGAAAATTTGATTAATCCTTAATTATTTTCGAGTTGTTTATCTATTTTTATAGGATAAATAATAAGCAATGCACTAATAATTACAATGTTTTTGATGATGTATTGACCTACTAAAGTTAATGCAAATGGAGATTCATTAAAAGATGTATGTGGAAGAAATAATAAAGGAACAAAGGTAAATATTAAGTGACCAATTGCCACAATAACTGTTTTTTTTAATTGCTTATTGAATAGGAAAAACAATCCGATGGCTAGTTCTAATATTGCCAATAAGATGATAGCTATATCACCAGGAATTAACCCCAAAGTGAGTAAGGAAATTGTTTCTTTTGCAAGTTCTTCTGCAGGACTTAATTGAGGAAAAAATTTTAATAAGCCAAACCATAGGTAAATAATGCTAATACTAAGGGTTAAGATTCTTGTTTTTTTAATCATTGAAGTTTGAATTATAGAATTATTTAGTTTAAAACCATTTTAACTTTTAAGTATTAAAATGGTTTTAAACCACAACTAACTTACATTCAATATTAGTTTAATGAGGCCATTTTGGTATCGTTTCCATTGACCAATTTTAAATATTTTTTATAGTTATACCTTGCAATTTGTCTACCCAACTCTAAGCCTGCAATATTATCGGCCTGAATATGGTAACCACCCATTACCCTTGAAATACCTGCCATGTTGGCGGTTTCGGTAAAGGTTGGAAAATGCAATGTTACTTCTTCATCAAGATTATCAGGTTCTGTTAAAGCACCAGGGATTAAGTTTACAGATACTCCAAATTCATCGCTACCCGTAAATAATTTTAACGCTTCGGCACATCCGCCACTTATCGTGCTGTGTCCTGACACATAACTTGGAAATGGTGGACATAAAAAAGTATCAGGAGAATAGGGTCTCCATTCTTGACCTTTCATTTTAATCATACCTTTTCCTGGACCGCCCCAACCCATTATATTTTTATCTTTAGCATATTCTCGAACCAAGGCAAATGGTCTTGCATAATCGTAAAACATTTTAGAATCCCAACAAGCAATAAACCCATCCATTGCAACTGATTCCACCAAGAAATACATTTTTACATCATCATCAAGCGTATGGTTTTTTAAGGTAGATACATCTTGAGAAAACTTTAGCCAATGTCCCGCTTGCTGTACTGATTTAGGGCCATCTCTCATAAATTCAACCAGTGCTTTGTTTTTAGGAGTTAGATTGGCTTGTAAATCGATTACCTCTTGCACTTCTTGAGCCAATTGATCTGATCCAACAACTGGTGGAGGTCCTGGTCTAAATTGATCCGCTGTTTCTAATAATAAAGGTTTTACATTTTGCCAAAATGGAGTTAAGCAACCAGGGGCAAATTTACCTCCTTTACCATCGGAAAAATATTTCGGTTGCCATTTATTCAGGTCTACATTATTATCTACATCATTAACAGGTTTGTAATGGGTATAATCAAAATAGGCAACTCCATCTGATCCCTTTACTTCTCCATATTGGTTTGAGCCATCTCCTTTTCGAGATTCAATGATGGTTTTTGCAGCCAAATTCCCAATACCTTCAGGAGTGTTAGGGTCAAGCGATTTATTATCTGGATCTAGTTTCAGCTCTATCATTTTGGAACGAAATAAAGTGCTATCTGAATAATAATACTCGCAAAGAGTTCTATAAGCCGCATAACTTATAGCAATTTCTTTATTTTTTAGAGTTCTTTCATTTAAAGGCCTTCTAACTACATCATTTAAAATTATTGGGTTGGCTTTTTGGTCGTAT
>JAUIAA010000127.1 GCA_030425715.1 Bacteroidia bacterium
ATTTTATGAAGATGGTTATAAATTGGTGGAAGCTCCTTATTTGGGCATGGAACACCAAAGCTCAGTTACTTATGGTAATCAGTATAAAAACGGGTATCGAGGTTATGATTTAAGCCAAAGTGGTTGGGGCTTGAAATTTGATTTTATTATTATACATGAATCTGGACACGAATGGTTTGCCAATAATATTACCAATAAAGATGATGCTGATATGTGGATACATGAAGGATTTACTGCGTATAGTGAAACTATCTTTTTAGATTATCATTTTGGTACAGAAGCTGGAAATGCCTATGTACAAAGCACGAGAAAAATTATTAAAAACGATAAACCAATTATTGGGGCATACAACGTAAACAAATCTGGCTCTCAAGACATGTATTATAAGGGCGCAAATGTGATACATACTTATCGTCAGATATTAAACGACGATGAGAAATTCCGTCAAGTACTTCGTGGTTTAAACAAAGAATTTTACCACCAAACAGTTACTACCCAGCAAATTGAAAATTATATGAGTAAAAAGGCAGGTTTGGATTTAAGTAAGTTTTTCGACCAATACTTACGTACCATTCAAATACCTGAATTACAGTATAAAATCAAAGGTAACGAAGTTAGTTATCGATTTCAAAATACGATCGATGGATTTACCATTCCTTTAAAAGTACAAATCAATGGAAAAGACAGATGGTTAAACCCAACTAAAGATTGGCAAAGTTTTAGCACAGGTTTAGAAAACCCAACTTTTACAGTAGATAAGAATTTTTATTTAAACCTAGTTGAAAAATAATTATTTAGCATTTAAATCAGGAAGGGAGTAATTTTTAAAAATACTCTCTTCTTGCATCATTTTTTCAATATCCTCTGATTTTCTAGGTGCTAAAGCGGAATAGTTTATCGGACCGTTTTTGGTGACCAATACATCATCTTCTATTCTTACACCAATACCCCACCATTTCTTATCACAATTGCTACCATCAGGAATATAAATTCCAGGTTCCACCGTAATTATCATGTTTTCTAGTAAAGAACCTCGTGTATTTAAATCATGTACATCCAAGCCAATATGATGTGAAGTTCCATGTGGAAAATACAATCTATTCTCTTTATCAGAATTTATCAAACCTAATTTTATCAGACCCTTAGTTATTACAGCTCTAGCAATTCTATCAATATCTCTGGTAGTATTGCCAATTACCGCAGCAGCGATACCTGCTTCTTGTGCCTCATACACCAAATCATAAATTAGTTTTTGCTCTTTGCTAAATTTCCCATTTGCCGGAATGGTTCGTGTGACATCTGCAGTGTAGCCATGGTACTCCGCACCTAAATCCATCAATACCAAATCATTATCTAACTTTGTGGTATTGTTATCAATATAATGTAAAATACAACCATTATTTCCTGCTCCTACAATAGAAGGATACCCTTCAAACTCCGCTCCGTACTTTTTAAACACAAATTCATGTATGCCCTGTACTTCAAATTCTGACATTTCTGGATGCATTGCTTTCATCACTTCTATTTGTCCAATACACGAAATCTCTACCGCTTTTTTCAGCAATACCAATTCCTCTTTGGTTTTACTTTCTCGTAATTTGCCCATCAAAGTACGCAGCGTTTTGTTATCTACACTTTGTTTTGCGGTTATCTCTTTATCGTCTATGCCTGTAGAAGTTGTAGTAGAAATAGCCTGTAATTTGGTGTTAAATTCCTGAATCAAAGCGTATAAATTTGGCTGCTCTTTCCCTGATTTTCGAACATCATTTTCAAATGGAGTAAACATAATTTTATCAAATGTAGATAAATCTACAGGTAAATCCTTAAAGTCTTCTCCATTAAAAACTTGGCTAAAACCAAGTTGGTTTTTTACCCCTGTTACTCCTAACCTTTCTCCTAACCATTTTTCAAATCTTGGGTTCTTTTTTTGTACATATACTATTTCATTAAAAGTTTGACCATTAACATGTTGGTTCTCTGAAAAAATTAATAAAACAGCGTGAGGTTCTTTGTATCCTGTTAAATAAAAAAAGTTGGGATCTTGGTGGTAAATATAATCCACATCATTGGCTCTATTTCTTACCGCATTGGCAAAAAACACAGCAACGCTATTATCAGGCATCGATTCACGTAAAGCCTCTCTTCTACTTTGATGAAAATCGGGGGTCAAATAATCTTTCGGTAGCTTTTTCTGAGCAATAATCGTTTCTACCAATAACAATACTACAATTAAGGGAATGTATTTGAGGGACATAATAAAAAAATTAGCGTTCGAAGATACAGAAAAACCAACAGACTAAAAACTACAAAATTGTAGAGATTTCCTTAAACAATTCAAAAGTATATTTTTAAATTTGCGTAAAATACTTAGCAAATAGTAATATGAAAGATATCGCATTAAAACACATACACGAAGCCTTAGGCGCAAAAATGGTTCCATTTGCTGGATACAATATGCCAGTACAATATGAAGGGGTAAATATAGAACATGAAACGGTAAGAAAAGGTGTAGGTGTTTTTGATGTTTCGCATATGGGTGAATTTTTAATTGAAGGAGAAAATGCTTTGGCATTGGTACAAAAAGTTACCTCGAACGATGCTTCAAAATTACAAATTGGCGATGCCCAATACAGTTGTATGCCAAATAATACAGGTGGAATTGTTGATGATTTGATTGTGTATAGAGTAAAAGAACTCACCTATTTATTGGTTGTAAATGCTTCTAATATTGATAAAGATTGGAATTGGATAACTTCGCATAATAGTATGCAAGCAGACATGCGTAATATATCCGATAACTATTCTCTTTTAGCCATTCAAGGACCAAAAGCTGTTGAAGCCATGCAAAGTTTAACCTCCGTTAATTTGAATGAAATTCCGTTTTACAAATTTAAAGTGGCCGATTTTGCTGGTATTGAACACGTAATCATTTCAGCAACTGGGTATACCGGAAGTGGTGGTTTTGAAATCTATTGTAAAAATACCGAAGTAGAACAAGTGTGGAATAAAGTTTTTGAAGTGGGTGCTGATTTTGGCATCAAACCAATTGGGCTTGCAGCACGTGATACCTTACGTTTGGAAATGGGGTATTGCCTTTACGGGAATGATATTGATGATACTACCTCGCCTATTGAAGCTGGTTTGGGTTGGATAACCAAATTCACAAAAGATTTTATCAATGCCGAGGCACTACAAAAACAAAAAACAGAAGGCACTACCAGAAAACTTGTAGCTTTTGAATTGACCGAAAAAGGAATTCCTAGACAAGGTTATGATATAGTGAACGAAGATGGGAAAAAAATTGGAAATGTAACTTCAGGTACCATGAGCCCTAGTCTTAAAAAAGGAATTGGAATGGGGTATGTTACGAAAGAACAAAGTAAATTAGGAACGGAAATATATATACAAGTTCGTAAAAAACAAATTCCAGCTACTATTATAAAACTACCATTTTATAAGGGATAAAATTTAATAGATTCTAATCAAATTAAGTGTTGTATCAGGTAAAAAGTGATTACCGCGATATACTTGTTATTATTTGTACACTGTTCCAAATCTTTCTGGAAGATAAGTGTCAAATATATTAATCATTTTGGGGTTTTAATTTAGCGTGTTGCCAACTCTTTTGCCAGCAGTATCTCATAAATACTATTCCTGAGCTTGAATTGCGGTAATGATTACCGTATTAAATATATCATCAACCGTACAGCCTCTACTTAAATCGTTAACAGGTTTATTTAGTCCTTGTAACATTGGACCAATGGCTAAGGCACCTGTTTCTCTTTGCACCGCTTTATAGGTATTATTTCCTGTGTTTAAATCAGGAAATATCAACACGTTTGCTTGTCCTGCAACCAAAGAATTTGGCAATTTACTTTTTCCAACTTGTTTATCTACAGCAGCATCGTACTGTATTGGACCTTCAATTTTTAAGTCAGGTTTCTTTTGTTTTACAATTTCTGTTGCTTTTCGTACTCTATCTACATCTTCCCCTGCTCCTGAAGTACCAGAGGAGTAAGACAACATTGCTATTTTTGGTTCAATACCAAAAGCTTGGCTTGAAGCTGCAGAAGAAATAGCAATTTCTGCCAACTGCTCGGCAGTTGGATTTGGACTTACAGCACAATCTCCAAAAACAGAAACCCGATCTTCCAAGCACATGAAAAACACAGAAGAAACTACAGAAACTCCAGGTTTTGTTTTTACAAATTGTAATGCAGGTCTAATAGTATGCTGTGTAGTATGAATTGCTCCCGACACCATTCCATCAGCATGGCCTTTATAAACCATCATTGTACCAAAATAAGATACATCTGCCATAAAATCTTTGGCCATATCCATGTTGATATTTTTATGCTTACGCAAATCATAAAAAGTTTGTACATAGTCCGCAAAACAATCAGAATCCACAGGATCGACAATCGTTACTTTTTCTGTATTTAATGGAATGGCATGCTTTTCTATTAAACTTAAAATTTTTGAAGTATTCCCTAGCAGGGTAATGTCTACAATACCTAATGACAATAGTCTTTCGGCAGCTTTTAAAATCCTAATATCTGTACCTTCGGGTAATACAATATGTTTTTTTTGCTCTTGTGCTCTTTTTATCAAATTGTATTGAAACATTCTTGGTGTAATTCCCTCTGATTCAAAGGTGATTAATTTTTCCGATAAGGTCTCCACATCAATGTATTTTTCAAAAGTATGCAAGGAAGTAAATATTCTTTGTTTGTTGTTGGCATATATATTCGATCGAATTGCGCCAATTTTATTGGTAGTTTCAAAGGTGCCTTTTGAAACCGATAAAACTGGAACAACCTGTTCCAGTCCTTCAATTAAATTTAAAATAGATTCTTCTGGTACTATTCCACCTGTTAAAATAATACCTGAAATTTTAGGATAATTCTCCGAAATATTTGCCTGCAAAGAACTTAAAATAATATCAGCACGATCTCCTGGAGTGATTACCAAACAATTATTCTTTACATGTTTTAAAAAGTTTCTCAATTGCATTGCTCCTACTGCAAAAGAACTTACAGAATTTTCAATACCATCATGACCAAATATAAGATCTGCTCCTAAAACTTCTGCTATTTCTTTAATGGTTGGATCGCTTAAATTTTGAACCATAGGAATTGCACTAAGCAAAATATCTTCTGGCCATTGCTCCCGCATGGAAATCAATAATTCACTTTTTATATCTGGATTTACTTTGTTTGCAACCAACGAAAGCACCTTAACTTCCTTATCAGCGAAAGAATCATACGTTAGATATAAACTTCCAATTATTTCTTCCACAGATTTGTTCTTTGCATTTGCTACTATAATTGCTGGAATACCTAAATTTTTAGCAATCAATACATTAATATCTAATTCTACAAAAATACCTTCTCCTAAAAAATCTGTTCCTTCTACCAAAATAAAATCGCAGCGCTTTTCTAAAACTTTATACTTATCAATAATTGTATCTATTATTTCACGCTCCAAATTCTCTGTTTTTTTTTGAATAACCTCATATCCTGTAAAAGCATAGCTTTCTGCATAAGTTTGATCTAGCTCAAAATGAGTCAATACAGTATCTACATGATTGTCTTTTCCATTGGGTTTATTTTCATCAATTATTGGTCTAAAGTAACCTACCTTTTTCGTTTTACCCAACAACATTCGCATTAAACCTAATACTATTAAAGATTTCCCGCTTTCTGCTTGATTCGTTGCTACGTATACTGCTTTACTCATGTGTTTAAATTTTATACAAAGATACTTTATATCAAAAGATTAAAGTTGATATAAATCATAAATACAAAGTAAATAATTATCTCAATTTTAGTTTATATTTACATAAATTTTTTAAAAACTATGACCACATTAATTGTCAATATAAAAGAATTATTACAAGTTAGGAACGAGTCAATTAGCAAGGTTTCCGGTAAGAAAATGGCTATTTTACCAACGATAAAAAATGCGTATTTAAAAATTAAAGACGATATAATTATTGATTATGGCGAAATGGATAAATTGGCAAATAAGGAAGCTGATCTTACCATAGATGCCTCAGGTAAGATTGTCTTACCAACTTGGTGTGATTCGCATACACATATTGTATATGCAGGAAATAGAGAAGGAGAATTTGTAGATAGAATAAATGGACTGAGCTATGAAGAAATTGCAAATAAAGGTGGAGGAATACTAAATTCAGCAAAAAAATTACAAGAAACCTCTGTAGATGATTTATACCTACAAGCAGCCCATCGTCTGGACGAGGTAATTGCTTTAGGAACTGGTGCTATTGAAATAAAATCGGGTTACGGACTTACCATTGAGGCGGAAATAAAGATGCTTCGGGTAATTAAAAAATTAGCCCAAAACTATAACATCCCCATCAAAGCAACATTTCTAGGGGCACATGCCT
>JAUIAA010000128.1 GCA_030425715.1 Bacteroidia bacterium
ATTTGAGGGGTGAAAATTCGATTTCGTCTAACTCCTTACAAGCCACTGGTAATTTAGAGTTCTCCCCCAAATGGCGTGTAGGTTTCTCTTCTGGTTATGATTTTGAAAATAAAGGTATTACCTATACACAACTAAGATTTGAAAGGGATTTAGATAGTTTCCGATTTAGTTTTAATTGGGTGCCTTTTGGCGATAGGGCAACGTATTATTTCTATATTGGCATTAAAGCTTCTGCTTTAAGCGATTTAAAATACGAAAAACGAAAAGTACCAGATAAAGTATTATTTTAAATAAAACCTATTATGAAAACCATTATTGAAACCAAAAATGCACCAGCCCCTATAGGGCCTTATAGCCAAGCAGTTCTAATAAAAAACATCTTATACACCTCGGGTCAAATTGCAATTAACCCTGAATCTAACAGTTTAATTACACATAACATAAGTTCTGAAACAGAGCAGGTTATGAAAAACTTAAAAGCTGTTTTAGCTGCTGCTGATATGGATTTTAGCCATGTAATTAAGTCAACAATCTTTATTTCAAATATGGACGATTTTACAAATATTAACCAAGTTTATGGTTCCTTTTTTGACGAAGCTACAGCCCCAGCAAGAGAAACGGTGCAAGTTGCTAGATTGCCAAAAGATGTAAATGTAGAAATTTCAATAATTGCAGTAAGATAACTCTAAACCTTAGGATTTGCAGCTAAAGACTCTGCCAAACCCTCTGCCAAAGTAATGATAGGGTGACGAACTATTTTTCCTAATTTTAGACCGTATTCTTCAAACACTTCTTTGATCTCCTTTTCTAAAAAATGTGCAATAGAGCCAACAAAATATATAGGTACTTCTTTGCTTTGTTCAAATTGTAATATTTGGTTTTCTACAAAGCTTCTTAACCCTACTTTAATTACATTTTGACTGTATTCGCAGTTTTTATTTTCAATTAAAAATCTACCAAATTGTGCCAAATAAGTATTGGGGTTGTCGTGTTTGTACAACTTTTCTTTAATTACATCTGCACTTAAATCATAGGAATTATTAAATTTTTCGGCTAAATCTTGAGGCATTTTATGGTAATAAAAATCACGAATCAATTGTTTGCCATAATAATTTCCACTTGCATCATCCATTAAAATATAACCTAGTGAGGTTATTTTTTGGTGTAGATTTTTGCCATCATAATAACTGCAATTCGAACCAGTACCCAATATGCAAACTACCCCTGGTTTGTCTGTTCTTAATGATTTTGCTGCTGCAAGGGTGTCTTCATAAATTTCCATTTTAGCATGGATAAAAATATCTGCGAAAACTTCTTTTAAGTAATTTCTTGCAGTTGCTGTCCCACATCCTGCCCCATAAAAATAAATATATTTTACTTTATCTTTAATTTGATGCAACTCCTCTTTTGAAATTATACGTTCGTACAAAGTGTCTTTTGCAAAAACTGCAGGGTTCAATCCTTTGGTATCAATTTTAAAAAAAGTTTCTCCTTCGTTGGTCAAAGCAATCCAGTTGGTCTTGGTCGAACCGCTATCAGCTATTAAAATCATAGTTTAAATTTTAAGAGAGTAAAAGTAAAAAAAAGGGAATTAATAAAAACTAAATTCGTTCAAAAATTAATTTATTGTTAATAAATCTTTAATTATTATGAATTATCTTCAAATCTACTTTGAAAAAGATTGCAAAGCCAATTCATAGCCTTGTAAACCAAAACCAACAATAATTCCTGTAGCATTAGGTGAAATATACGATTGGTGTCTAAATGTTTCTCTTTGGTACACATTAGAAATATGCACTTCTATAACTGGGGTTTCTACCGCTTTAATTGCATCGCCAATACCTACAGATGTATGTGTATAAGCTGCTGCATTTAGAATAATACCATCTGCACTAAAACCAAACTCTTGTATTTTATCAATAAGCTCCCCTTCAATATTCGATTGAAAGTAATGCAATTCCATTTCTGCATACTTTTTTTGTAGTTTTTCAAAAAACGCTTCAAAAGTAGATGAGCCATAAATTCCAGGTTCTCTCTTCCCTAACAAATTTAAATTTGGGCCATTGATAATAACAATTCGCATAATTCTATTTTTCGTAAATTGTGAATTACCAAAAATAGTATAATTTTAAATATAGCCTGGTTTTGTTTACAACTAAAATGTATTATTTTTAGCAAATGGATTGGAAAGCTGCACTTACAGATTATCAACATTATCTTAAAATTGAAAGAGGCTTATCGCATAATTCTATAACTAGTTATAGTAATGATGTTAAAAAATTATTTAACTATTTAACAGCAAACAAACTCAACAGCAACCCTTTAACCCTTGATGTTAAATTATTACAAGCATTTATTTACCAAACAGCCAAACAAATTAATGAGCGTTCGCAAGCTAGACTCATTTCTGGTTTACGTAATTTTTTTGATTATTTAATTTTTGAAAATTATAGAGAAAATAACCCAACAGATTTATTAGAATTACCTAAAATTGGCCGGAAACTACCTGATACACTTTCTGAATCTGATATTGATCTCATTATCAACCAAATCGATTTAAGCTCCCCTGAAGGGGAAAGAAATAGAGCCATGTTAGAAACACTATACAGTTGTGGCTTAAGGGTTAGCGAATTGGTAAATTTAAAAATTTCTGATTTATTTTTTGAAGAAGGATTTATTAGAGTAATTGGTAAAGGAAATAAGCAAAGGTTTGTTCCTATCAACCTAAGTACTATTAAATACATCTATATCTACACAAATGAAATTCGTTCAAAAATGAGTGTACAAAAGGGTTTTGAAGATTACGTATTTTTAAATAGAAGAGGGAAACAACTTACTCGTAATATGGTATTTATTATTATTAAAAAGTTGGTGCAAAAAGCTGGAATTGATAAAAAAGTAAGTCCGCATACTTTTAGGCATTCTTTCGCAACCCATTTGTTAGAAAATGGGGCTGACCTAAGAGCCATTCAACAAATGCTAGGGCACGAAAGTATTACCACTACAGAAATTTACATGCACCTAGACAAGAGTTTTTTACAAGAGGTAATGCAAAAATACCACCCTAGAAAGGAAACATAAAAAAAGCACCTTTTCAGATGCTTCTTAATTTATATTTGATACATTTTACTTCTCAACTCCTTAATATCTTTATTGTCAAGATATTCATCAAAGGTCATGTATTTATCAATAACACCATTTGGTGTAATTTCAATAATTCTATTTGCTACAGTTTGGGCAAATTCATGATCGTGGGTTGAAAATATTACGGTTCCTTTAAAATTTTTCAATGCATTGTTAAATGCTTGAATTGATTCTAAATCTAAATGATTGGTTGGTTCATCAATTAATAAAACATTTGCTCTAGTCATCATCATTCGCGAAAGCATACATCTTACTTTTTCACCACCTGATAATACATTAGATTTTTTTAAAGCCTCATCACCACTAAAAATCATTTTTCCTAAAAAACCTCTAATATTTACCTCTTCTCTTTCTTCTTCTGTTTTTGCATATTGGCGCAACCAATCTACCAAACTCAAATTGTTTTTAAAAAACTCTGAATTCTCTACAGGTAAATACGCTTGTGTAGTGGTAACTCCCCATTTATAGTCGCCAGAATCTGCTTTTATATTCCCATTGATAATCTCATAAAAAGCAGTTAAGGCTCTAGAATTTTTCGACATCAATACTACTTTATCTCCTTTGGTTAAATTGATGTCAATATTTTTAAAAAGTAATTCTCCCTCGACTGATTTTGACATGTTTTCTACCTGTAAAATTTGATCACCAGCTTCGCGTTCTTGTTCAAAAATAATTGCTGGATACCTTCTGCTAGATGGTTTTATCTCTTCAATATTAAGCTTATCAATCATTTTTTTTCTACTGGTAGCTTGTTTTGATTTTGCTACGTTTGCAGAAAAACGACGAATAAATTCTTCTAATTCTTTTTTCTTCTCTTCAGACTTCTTGTTTTGCTGTGCTCTTTGCTTTGCTGCTAACTGGCTAGATTCATACCAAAAGGTATAGTTTCCTGAAAACTGATTGATTTTTCCATAATCAATATCAGAAATATTGGTACAAACTGCATCTAAAAAGTGACGGTCATGCGATACTACAATTACTGTATTATCATAGTTTGCTAAAAAGTTTTCCAACCAAGCAATGGTTTCAAAATCTAAATCATTGGTAGGCTCATCCATAATCAACACATCTGGATTACCAAATAATGCCTGCGATAACAATACCCTTACTTTGGCTTTACCATCTAAATCTTTCATTAAGGTATAATGCGCATCTTCGTTAATTCCTAACGACGATAATAGGTTTGCTGCCTCACTCTCGGCTGTCCAACCACCCATTTCTTCAAAATCAACCCCTAATTCACCCGCTTTTACACCATCTTCTTCAGAGAAATCTGGTTTGGCGTAAATGGCATCCAACTCCTTCTTTAAATTGTAAAGGGGTTTGTTACCCATCATTACCGTTTCTAAAACAGGATATTCGTCAAAAGCAAAGTGATCCTGTGACAACACAGACATACGTTTGCCTTTTTCTAAAGAAACGGATCCCGATGTTGGATCAATATCTCCTGCAATAATTTTTAAAAAGGTGGATTTTCCAGCGCCATTTGCACCAATAATTCCATAACAATTTCCCTGTGTAAATACGGTATTTACTTCGTCAAATAAAATTCTTTTCCCGAATTGAACGGATAAATTTGATACTGTTAACATACTAAATTTTAAATTTTTGCAAAAGTATAAAATTTCAATTGTTTCTATGCATAAAACCAAAATTCCTAGCAATAAAACTAAATTTTTAAGGTTTTATCTCTGTCTTGATAAAATATATTAACCAAATGCTATATAATATTTAACAACACATTAACAGGCCTCAATACCCCATATCACTACATTTGTATAGTATGTATAAACTAAAATATTTGAAACAAAACTACTCCTTTACACCTTTGATAAAATTTTTAACTTTAGGTGTTATACTCGCTTTTGTCTCTTGTGCGCCTTCTCAAAAAGAAGATTACCACACCTATTTTGGGGGGAAAATAAAAAACCCTAAAGATGATTTAGTTTACTTTTTAAAGGATGAAAAAATAATAGACTCTGCTAAAATAGATAGCCACAATAGATTTCAGTTTAAATTAGACTCCATAGAAAATGGTTTATATGTTTTTAAGCATGGTCCAGAATTTCAATATTTATATTTAGAACCACAAGATAGTTTACTTATTTACTTAAATACTTGGGATTTTGACGAATCGCTAATTTTTAGTGGCAGAGGTAGCAAAAAGAACAACTATTTAATCAACTTATACTTAACACAGGAAAGAGTTGAGAAAGATTTTATACAAAACTATAAGTTGAACGAAGCAGAGTTTTCAAAACTAATTGATGCTCAAATTAAAAAACAATTAGACGATTACCAACGTTTTATTGCTAAGGAGCAAAATTCTCCTTCTCCATTTTTTGAAAAATTAGTAATGGCTAGTATTTACTATCCTAACTACTATAAAAAAGAATATTACCCGTTTTACCATAGAAAAATGATGCACTTAAAGGAATTTCCTTATTTAAGTAAATCGTTTTATGATTATAGAAAAAGTATTGATTTAAACGATGCTTCCTTGTTGAGTTTTGGTCCATATGCTTCTTATCTTAATTTATATTTGCGCAATAGAGCTCATGTAATGAAATTGAAAAACCCTTCTAAATCAAATGTAGATTTAAACTTTATGGAAGTGGTAAACGAAAAGATTAAGATTAAAAGTGAAAAAAATAAGCTCTTAGCTAGAGCTGCATGGAGTGCATTGGTTTATGATAATTTATCACAAAGTGAACGAGATACCATCTTAAATTATTTTTTTGCAAACTGTAGTGATGAAAAGATAACTAAAGAAATAAAAACTTCTATTGCTCAACGAGAAAAAATTAAAGTTGGAAATAATTTACCTCAAATAATGGCAACCAATATTGGTGGTAACGATATTGCCATCAATAGCATTGCACAAAATAGCCCTGCCGTAATTTATTTTTGGCCTACAGATTTAGGGAAAATTGAACTAATGACAGAAAAGCTCAACCATTTACAAAAATCTTATCCAAATATTGTATTTATAGGAATTGACAGAAATAAATCAGATAAAGATTGGAAGCAATTTATTACAAATAAAAAGCTATCTGCCAAAACCCAATATAAATTAAACAAAAACACAGAGCATTATTCTTGGTTTGCTGGAAACTCTGACAGAACTATTATTGTTGATGAAAATGGTATTGGCGTTGGTCACATCCAATCCACTTTCCACAATGGTGGTGGAAACCAACACATCAAACTCCCCGTTCATAAAGGCCAACATTAACTGTTCCAGCTTTTTGCCCTCCATCTGTCCAT
>JAUIAA010000129.1 GCA_030425715.1 Bacteroidia bacterium
ATTATAGAAAAGCATGGTAAACCTGATGTAATTGCTGGAGTGGCAACTGGTGCCATAGCCATTGGCGTTTTAGTAGCGCAAGAATTAGGTGTACCTTTTATCTATGTTCGGCCTGAACCAAAAAAGCATGGTCGTCAAAATCAAATTGAAGGATTTTTAGATAAAGGTCAAAATGTGGTAGTTGTTGAAGATTTAATTAGCACAGGTAAAAGTAGCTTAAATGCAGTAAAAGCATTACAAGAAACCGATACACAAGTTAAAGGTATGGTTGCCATATTTAATTACGGTTTCGCTGTTGCGGATGAAAATTTTGAAAAGGCGGGTGTTGAGTTGACAACCTTAAGTAATTATGACAATCTTTTACAACAAGCTTTAGATACCAATTATATTACCGAAAAAGAAATGAATACATTGCAATCTTGGCGCATTAGCCCAAGTGAGTGGAATCCGAAAAAATAGCTTACAAATGAATTTAGAAAGCCCAAAAGTAACTGTTAAAAAATCAAAACAAGAAATTGTTGATTTTTTATCTAAAGTGGAAAATTTTGAAAAAATAATGCCCGAAAATATAGATAAATTTGAATCACAAGGAAACTCATTTTTATTTGCTTTAAAAGGTATGCCAGAAATTAGATTGAAAATTGCCGAGCAAAGTGATCCTAATAAAATCGTCTTAGAATCTGGAAGTGATAAATTCCCATTTAGTTTAACCGCTAATATACAAGATGTTGAAAACCAATCTAGTGATGTACAATTGGCCTTTGATGGCAAATTCAATCCTATGATGGCAATGATGGTGAAAAGCCCTTTGCAAAAATTTATCAATACTTTAAGTGGTAATATTGAAAAATTATAGCTTAACTATATTTTTTAACTTGTAAACTCCTTTTTCTTAAAGGAGTTTTTTTTATTTTTAACTAAATTTAATATCGTATGAAAAAACTTGTTTGTGTTCTGTTTTTAACAACAGTGATGCTATCCGCGAAAGCGCAAAATAAAAATTTTATTGACCAACCTTATATAGAAACTCGCGTTTCCGTAGATACTTTGGTCGCTCCAGATAAAATCTATCTATCTATTCTTATTACAGAAAAAGACACCAAAGGCAAAACTTCGGTGGAAGAACTGGAAAATAAAATGGCCAAAGAATTAAAATCCTTAAACATTGATATTAAAAAACAGCTAAAATTAAACGATCTATCGAGTAATTTTAAAAAATACTTTTTAAAGAAACAAGATGTTTTAAAAAGTAAATCCTATAGTTTAGAAGTTTTTGATGCCAAAACAGCTGGTGCTGTGATTGTAGCCTTAGAGCAAATTGGGGTTGGCAATGTGAATTTAGAAAAAACCGAATACTCTAAAATGGACAATCTAACTCTGGCTTTAAAAAAGACAGCAATGGTAAAAGCAAAAAATCAAGCAAAAATAATGTTAAGTGCAGTTGGTCAAAATTTGGGTGCTGTGATTCATATTTCTGATGTTAATAATCAAGTATACAGGTATTTGCAAGGCAAAGCTGCTGGTATACAAGTTTATGATGCTGCGCCTGCTGCAGAAAACTACAAACCTATTGCAATAGAATTTGACAAAATTAAAGTAGAAACTGAACTTTATGTAAAGTTTAAAATTGACTGATTAGAGGTAGGTAACCTCTTTAAATTGGTAAGATTTTACTGTTTTATCTAGATTTTCCAATTGTAATTCCCCCTTTTGATTCACACCTATAATTTTGGCTTGAAAAGAAAGTTTTTGGGTGTTTTGGTAGGTTGCTACTGTATTTTTTTGAAAAAGATTGGATTCATAATTTTGATGTAATTCTTCAAAAGACCCATTTTTTAATAGTTCGATTTGAATTTTTAATGCGTCCACCAATTTTATCAATAATCCATCTCGGTTGATTTCCTCTTTGAGTTGGTTTTTCATCGAAATTGCATTTGGCACATTTTTAGAAAACATTTCTTGGTTTACATTTAATCCTATACCAATAATGGATTGATTTATCCATTCATTTCTCAGAGTGTTTTCTATTAAAATTCCACATATTTTTTTACCTACTGACATTATGTCGTTTGGCCATTTTACTTTTAGGTCTGGAACTTCATACTCCTTTAATGTATTAAAAACAGCGTTAGAAACTGCACAATTTAGGTGAAAATGATTTGCAATATTAAGTGTATCAAACTCTACTAATATACTAGTTATTAAATTCTTACCTTTGTCAGACTCCCAAATTGTTTGCCTCTGCCCTCTACCAGAAGTTTGGTATTCTGCGGTAACCACTGTCCAACTTTTGGCCGCATCGTTTTTAACCATTTCTTTTAAATAGTTGTTGGTAGAATTAATGGCATCAAGTTTGACTAATCTCATATATAATAATGCAAAATATCAAGGTCTAAAATGGCAAAAATGTGATACATTTGCAAGAAATATTTAAAATACTTAATGGCAAAAAAAAATGTAAATCCAGATCTTCTAATTACCTCTATTATTAAGGGAATTGAAGAAGTTAAAGGTGAAAATATTACCATTCTAGACTTAAGAGAAATTGAAAATACCGTTTGCGACTACTTCGTTATCTGTGATGGGAATTCCAACACACAAGTAAATGCAATTTCTGGCTCTATTCAAAAAATCGTTAGTAAAACACAAAAAGACAAACCTTGGCATGTAGAAGGCGAAGATAATGCAGAATGGGTTTTATTAGACTACGTAAATGTTGTAGTACATGTTTTTCAAAAGAATATCCGCGAATTTTATAATTTAGAAGGTTTGTGGGGAGATGCCAAAATCACCAATATTGAAAATGCCTATTAAAGTAATACCTATTTGAAATTGATGAAAAAAGACAAAAACAACAAAGAGAAAGAGACAAATAATCCAATAAAACAGTTTAATTTTAAATTTAACTTTTACTGGATTTATGGAATTATTTTTGCATTACTTATTGGATATCAACTGCTAAACAGTTCTGAATTAAGCAGCAATAAGTTAACTCAAAATGAATTTAAAACCATTTTAAACGATAACGATATAGATAAAATCGTTATTGTAAATAGCGATGTTGCGCAACTTACGATAAAGAAAGAAGCATTAAGTAAAGATATTTATAAAAAGAACCAAAGCCCTTCTTTTTTAAACCAAAATGGTGCCGTTTATATATATGATTTTGGGGACTTACAAAATTTTGAAAACGATTTAAAAGAAGCCAAAAAAGAACATCAATTAGACTTTGATAAGGATAATATTACCCAAACAAGCTTTTTAGACTCCTTTTTGGTTTGGTTGCCATTTATTTTCTTAATCGCTTTATGGATCTTTTTTATGAAAAGAATGTCTGGCGGTGGCGCAGGAGGGCCAGGTGGCCAAATATTTAATATTGGTAAATCAAAGGCCAAAGTTTTTGATCAAAACACATCGGTTAAAACTTCTTTTAAAGATGTAGCTGGTTTAGAAGGTGCAAAAGAAGAAGTGCAAGAAATAGTAGATTTTTTAAAAAAACCAGATAAATACACCTCTTTAGGAGGAAAAATACCTAAAGGAGCTTTATTAGTAGGACCTCCAGGAACGGGTAAAACATTATTGGCAAAAGCGGTTGCCGGCGAAGCTGGTGTACCCTTCTTTTCCTTATCTGGATCTGATTTTGTTGAGATGTTTGTAGGAGTAGGTGCTTCTCGAGTTAGAGATCTTTTTAAACAAGCTGCCCAAAAATCGCCTTCCATTATTTTTATTGATGAAATTGATGCTATAGGTAGAGCAAGAGGTAAGAATAGTTTAACTGGCGGAAATGATGAAAGAGAAAACACACTAAACCAGTTACTTACTGAAATGGATGGTTTTGGTACCGATGTTAATGTAATTGTTATTGCTGCAACCAACAGAGCCGATGTTTTAGATAAAGCACTAATGCGTGCGGGTAGGTTTGACCGACAAATTTACGTAGACTTACCAGATAGAAATGAGCGTAAGGAGATTTTTGAAGTGCACATCAAACCTTTAAAACTAGCCAAAGATGTAAATTTGGATTTCTTATCTAAACAAACCCCTGGATTTTCAGGTGCAGATATTGCAAATGTTTGTAACGAAGCAGCATTGGTAGCCGCAAGAGAAGATAAAAAGAAAGTACATCATGCAGATTTCTTAGCCGCTGTGGACAGAATTGTAGGCGGTTTAGAAAAGAAAAATAAAATTATAACACCTAAAGAAAGAAAAACCATTGCTTTTCACGAAGCTGGTCATGCTACCGCGAGTTGGATGTTAGAACATGCTGCTCCTTTGGTAAAAGTTACCATAGTTCCTAGAGGGAAATCATTAGGGGCGGCTTGGTATTTGCCAGAAGAAAGACAAATTGTAGAAACGGATCAAATGTTAGATGAAATGTGTGCTACTTTAGCAGGAAGAGCTGCTGAAAAGGTAATGTTTAACAAAATCTCAACTGGTGCCTTAAATGATTTGGAAAAAGTAACCAAGCAAGCAAGAGCTATTGTTAGCGTTTATGGGCTGAATGATAAAATTGGAAATATTACTTATTACGATTCTTCAGGTCAATCAGAATATAATTTCACAAAACCCTATAGTGAAAATACTGCTCAAATTATTGATAAAGAAGTATCAGATATTATTGAAAAACAATATTTAAGAGCAATTAAAATACTAGAAGATCATAAAAAAGAATTGGTTGAATTGGCTGAAATTCTAATTGAAAAAGAAGTTATTTTTGAAGATGATTTGAAAAAAATATTTGGTGTAAGGCCTTACCAAACCGAATTGGAAGCTCCTGACCAAGAAAAAACTATTGATACGGAAGCCAAAATAGAAGATAAAAATGTAGATGCAGAAGAATTAGAAAAAGATTCTTCAAAATAACCCTACTGTTTTTGTACATTTGAATATTGACAATTTTATTTATGAGTTTTTTCGATAAGATTTTTAAAAATAAATTTATTTCATCTAAAAAAGAAGCAGAACCAATTGCTGAAGAAAAAGACGACCTTTCTATTGATGAAAAATTTGTACAAAAATTTATCCACAAAGGTGGGAAGTTTTTGTACTGTACGGATGCTGAAGAGACTAAAAAAAATCTAAAGCAAATTCTACAAGAAAATCAATGGAATAATGTGGTTAGTTTTCATAGTGATTTACAAGCAATTCTAACCAATATACAGAGTGCTAAAACAGAAAATTTAATCCAAAATTTACCTTTTTTTACTTATTGCGAATCTTTAATTGCAGAAGATGGTGCCATTATGTTTTCATCCAACCAACTAAAAGACAAGAAGTTAAAAGATTTTTCTAATAATTTTATTGTGTTGGCAAAAACCAGTCAAATTGTTAAAGATACTCGCGAAGGTATTGCTGGTATTCGTAATCGTTCTGAAAAAAATTCTGCAACAATTATTAGTTCTGTTAAAAACTATTTACCACAAGAAAATAATACCGATTTTATGAGCTATGGCAATACAAATAGTAAAACCTTATATTTACTTTTATTAGAAGATTTATAGATTCATGAAAAGTTTAACCAAACGTATTGTTTTTGGCTTAATTTATGCGGTTTTAGTAGTTGGTTTTACTTTGATTGGCTCACCGTATTACTATATATTCTTCTTCGTATTGATGGGATTTTGTCTTTATGAATTTTTAAAATTGATAAAATTAAAGAGTGTTTACCCATATATATTAGCGGCTACCTCATTTATCTTAGCCATAATTTCCAATAACAATCTTATTACTATTGAAGAGCATTTATCTCAAAAAGTAATTGTTTCTATTATTACTTTTGTAATCTATTTTAGTTTTATTTCAGCTTTGATATCTTCTAGAAAAATTGCGATTCAGTATCTTGGAAGAATTTTTCTCTCCCTAATCTATATCGTCATTCCTTTTTCATTACTTATTAAATTGCCATATCTAAATATAAACGGAACCTTTGATGGTGGCGTTGTATTAGGCGTCTTTGTATTGATTTGGAGTAACGATGTTTTTGCTTTTTTAATTGGGAAAAATTTTGGCAAACATAAATTAATAGAGCGAGTTTCTCCAAACAAAACTGTTGAAGGTTTTTTAGGTGGTTTTATTTTTACTTTTATTGCAGGTTTTTTTATTTCAAAAATTTGCGCAGGTCTACAGCCCATTCATTGGTTTACCATAGCCATTATTGTAAGTGTGTTTGGGGTTTTAGGCGATTTAATTGAATCTATGTTTAAGCGCCAAGCCAATTTAAAAGACAGTAGTAACTTTATTCCTGGTCATGGAGGTTTTCTCGATAGATTAGATAGTATTATATTTGCTGTACCATTTATTTATATTTAC
>JAUIAA010000130.1 GCA_030425715.1 Bacteroidia bacterium
ATAACACTACCTCCTCTTATTGCCAAACCTATTCCAAGTCCTAAAAAAAAACCACCAAAAACAGATATTAATAATTTGTCATCTGTAATTAACGGTATCGGTAAAAAATGGACAAGAATTGCAAGTAATACAATTCCTACAACGCTTCTTAAAGCAAAACCTTTACCAATGGTAAATATTGCTAAAATCAGAAATGGAATGTTAATCGCTACTAATAATATAGAAAAAGGTAAATTACTTAATTCTGTAATAATTAAAGAAATTCCCGTCACCCCACCATCTATAAATGAATTTGGCAACAAAAAACCTTTTAATCCAAAACTAGCTGCGGCAACACCTAACAAAATTAAAAAACTATCTCGAAATAAATGATGGGCTTCAATTTGCACATTTCTAAACTCATTGATGATATCTCGACTAGATTTTTGTTTAAATCCGTCTCGATTTTTTAATAACCTTATGAAATACTTGAATATAGGCTTCATGCAATTTTATATTAATGGAATAAAATGTTTTTTAAATTTTAAAGTAAGTATTATTCGTTTGCAGTGACAAAATCAATCAAACCATTTTTTACGCTTAAAGTAAAAATAAATTAAAAAGGCCAAAACCAGCATGATAGTTAACAAAACAAAATAACCGTATCTAGATTCTAACTCTGGCATGTTTTTAAAATTCATTCCATAAATACCTGCTAAAAATGTTAAAGGAATAAAAACTACGGAAAAAACTGTTAGTGTTTTCATTACCTCATTCAACCTGTGGTTTTGGATACTAAAAATTAAGTTTATAGAGCTTTCGAGTTGTTGCAAATTAAAATCAATGTCGTCACAAATAAAACTACATTGTTCCTTTAATTCTATGATATATTTTTGGTTGATATAATTTCCTTCAATTTTTTCTAGCTGAACCAATGCCTCTTTTAAACTTATTGCCGCTTTTTTTATGAGCAATAAACTACTGCGATTGTACTCTACTTTTTTTGCAAAATCAGGATCCGCTTTTACGCTATCAAATGCTTTAAGATTAAGTAAATCATCCGTTACTCTTTCATAAGCCAAATTATAATTGTCAATAATTGCTTCAATAATTAAGTAAAATAAATAATCTATTTTTTTCTTGCGAACAACCCCTATATTTTCACTTAATCGTGTTCTAATATGTTCAAAATGATCTCCTTTTTTTTCTTGAATTGTTTTCCTATGATAAAAATTAATTGCTCGGACTCAATTTCATTAATTTCTTCTCTAAAGAACAACGATTTTAAGGTAAAGAAAAAACTGTTAGAAAGTTCTATTCCTTTGTTTCTGTGGTTTTGCTCTGCCAGTAAATTTATGGCAAACTCATCTATTTTATTTTCAATTACAATTTGACGAAAAGCATCTTCAAATTCAAATCCATACACATTTAACCAAGAAATTTTTTCTTGCTGTACATCAAAAATAAAATCTTCAATTTTTTGTAAATTTCTTTTAACATGACTTGCCTCATTGTATTGAATTAAGGATGCATTGTTAAAAATACCCTCTTCAATTTTATTGTCAAAATTATTGATATGTAATGTTTTTCTATTTTTCCTTCTCATGTAAATCTGGTTTATTATTAAAAACTAAAGCTCTATAAGAAATTGGAATCTCTATACTAGATTCTTAAAAGAGATAAATATATTTACTACAATGTAAAAATATCATCCGTATTTATTGCCTAAACTTGACTCTTAAAAATACCACAAAATTATATACTACTTTCATTATTTAAGTAGAACATTTGTAATAGATAAATTAACTTAACCGATAACTATTATGGCAAGTGAAATTTTAAATGGTAGTTTTTAAAGCCGTTTTATACATAAAAACTATTTTTTCATTCCTTCTTTTTTGGTATGAAAACCAATTTATCTTCTAAAAGTTCAATTTCGGCTTTGTTTAATTTCATTTTAACAAACTCACCGTTTATATACTTTTCAGCTTGATCTTTATAGTGTTTACTAAACACATTGCCTGATTGTCCAGTAGGTAAAATAGCCAAGCTATTTTCAATATCGTTAAAGTCAATTATTCGTCTGGTGGATGGTCCTGCGGTAACTTGATATTCTCCAGTTTCATTTATTTTAAATAGCTGGTTATTAATCACTTCGTTCCCTCCATCGGTTTTAAACGGCCCTACATTAAAAAATCTTCTTAAAGAGGCTACTTTATCAAAAGCGTGTTTATGGGTTACGGTTAAAGCTTTATTCCAATGCCAATTTTCAATATCCTCTCCAAATTGATTTTCTAAAGATTTTATCGCTTGATGAAAAGAAGTGGTAATAATTTCATCTCTTTGCTCCTTAATTTCTTTTGTATTTATATTATCCCACCAAACGGACTTTCTTGTTTTTAATTGCTTGGCAATTTGCCTTTTATAAATATGAGTTTGAAAAAACTGTTCCAAGCCTGCTTTACCCATTTCATCTTCAAACGTGTTTTTAAACATCAAATAAATAAATTTGTTATAAATGGTTGGAGCTACTTGGTTTTGTTTAAAATCTCCTTTCCATGATTCTAATATTTTAACTGCTTTCTTTTCGTTAGTTGTTAAATTCACTTTCGACAACTCTTTTATAATAATAAGAATCAATTCTGGTGCAACGGAAGATTGTACATCATTCATCATTTTTTGCATATCTTCTTTGGTGAAATCATTTTTAGAATCCAACAAGTTTACAATGCGTTTGGCACGATCTTCTGGTAAATAATATCCAGGATAAAAAGCACCATTAATTTGTTCAGGTTGGTTATTTGCCGAATACACATATCCACTTTTAGGGTTTACCGCTTGTGGATTATCTTCAAATTTATAATAGTTTAAAGTTGTATCATCTGGGTTATCCCCTTGTAATATAAATTTTGTATGTGCGCTATTTGTACGATGGTATAATTTTGCTGCCGCAAACCATGCTATATTTCCTTTTGCATCGCCATACATCAAGTTTAAGCCAGGTGCATAAATTTTTTCTGCTCCAGCTTTAAATTCAGTTAAAGAATTGGCATGAGAAATGGAATAGCTAGCTTCTAAAATATCTTGATCTAGCTTGGTAAAAACCCAATCCATGGCAATGGGATTATCTCCATCAATTGTTTGCAAAAAGTCATTCATAATGGGTCCATTTGGGCTAAGCTGTACTTCAAATTGAACATCCTCTTCACCTTTTACTTTGATTATTTCCTTTCTTTTGGTAAAACTTAGTGTATCCGATTCTTGATAGAAATCAATATCGTCATTTTCAAACATGGTAATTCCGTACGCATAATCTCTATTATGTCCTAAAAAAGGAAATGGAGTTAAGGCCAAATTAAAGCCATACATTTCATATTCTGGTGTCACAATATGCGATTGATACCAAACCGCAGGTTGGGCAAACCCGATATGCGGATCGTTAGACAAAATTACTTTCTTATGTTTTGTTTTCCTTGGTCCAACCACCCAGCTATTACTACCAATAAAAGAAGGAATTGGCGAATTTTCTAAAGCATTCTGAACAGAACTAGCAATATTACTTGCTATTGTCTTTTGTTTTCTTTTTGGATAGTTTTTAATCAATGTGGATTTTGGATTAATATCAATAGCCAAATCTTTTAGATACTGCTCGCCTAAATTTTCTCTTAAATTACTTAGTAACGGATCTGTTTTATGTGCTTGTGCAAATCCAAATGCCATATAACCAAAAACATGGTAAACATCGTGTATATTATAATGCTCTTTCTTTACACCTACAATTGTAAACTCTATTGGTGTTGGCCCATTATCAATAAACGCATTAATGCCTTTTAAATAGGCTTGCGTGAGTTTATACGAAACAGCCGTTGTATCTAATTTTTCAATTTCTTTTTCTGATATATAAGGTATCCCAATACCTTTAAACAGTTTGTCTGTTTCTATCAAATCTTTACCAAATATTTCCGACAAGCGACCTGCGGCAATTCTTCTAATCAATTCCATTTGCCACAATCTGTCCTGGGCATGTACATAACCAAGGGCTTGGTATGCATCTTCTTGGTTGGAAGCATAAATATGAGGTACGCCAACTTCATCAAAATAAACGTTTACGCTTTCTTTTAAAGTGGAAAGTTCTAATGTTCCGTTATAGGTAGGCTTTTTGTTTTGGACTAAAAAATAAAAACCAATGCATAATAAGATGATGCATACAAAAATGTATTTGATTATCTTTTTTATCATTTAAAATTTGAATTGCAATTAAAATTAGATATTATTTCAAATATAGTTGAATTACATAAAAAAAGCCCCAATAATTATTGAGGCTTCATGGTTATTTTTTTAATGGCTAAAACTCTTCTTCGCCATCTCTAATAGGTACTGTTTGAGGTGTAAAATCTTTCCCTCCCCAAAGTTCACCATTTTCATCTGTTTTACTATAGTCATAGGCCCAACGATGTACTTCTGGTATTTCTCCTGGCCAGTTACCATGCATATGCTCTACAGGGGTTGTCCACTCTAAAGTATTTGCATTCCAAGGATTTTGTTTCGCTTTTTTTCCTTTGGCAATACTAAAAAAGAAGTTTGCTAAAAATATTAATTGTGCTAGTCCTCCAATAATTGCAAAAACGGTCATCACTTTATTAATATGCATTAAATCATCAAAAATTGGAAATGCTGTATTGTTATAATAACGACGTGGTAAGCCTGCCAACCCTAAAAAGTGCATTGGAAAGAATACCCCATAAGCCGATATTGCTGTTAACCAGAAATGTAGGTATCCCATATCTTTACTCATCATTTTACCATACATTTTTGGAAACCAATGGTAAACTCCTGCAAACATTCCAAACAACGCAGAAATACCCATTACCAAGTGAAAGTGTGCTACTACAAATAAGGTGTCGTGTACGTTTATATCTAGTGCACTATCTCCTAAAATTAAACCTGTTAAACCACCTGTAATAAAGGTAGAAACCATACCAATAGAAAATAGCATAGCTGGATTTAATTGTAAATTTCCTTTCCAAATAGTAGTAATCCAGTTAAACCCTTTTACAGCAGATGGAATTGCAATTAATAAAGTAGTAAAAGTAAATACCGATCCTAAAAATGGATTCATCCCTGTTACAAACATATGGTGACCCCATACAATAGTTGATAAAAAGGCAATTGCCATTATAGAACCAATCATAGCGCGGTAACCGAAAATTGGTTTTCTCGAATTTGCAGATAAAACCTCAGATACGATACCCATTGCTGGTAGAATGATAATATATACTTCTGGATGTCCTAAAAACCAGAATAAATGTTCGAATAAAATAGGGGAACCTCCTTTATAGTGCAGTACTTCTCCTTGGATGAAAATATCCGACAGAAAAAACGAAGTTCCGAAACTTCTATCAAACAATAATAATAGTGCTGCTGAAAGCAAAACCGGAAAGGAAACAACTCCAATAATTGCAGTAACAAAGAAAGACCAAATAGTTAATGGTAATCTTGTCATTTTCATTCCTTTGGTTCTTAAATTTAATACGGTTACGATATAATTTAAAGATCCCATTAATGAAGATGCAATAAATATTGCCATAGATACCAACCATAAGGTCATACCTAAACCTGATCCGCCCATTGCTTGTGGCAAAGCACTCAATGGAGGGTAAACTGTCCATCCGCCTGAAGCCATTCCTGTGTGTACAAAAATGGAAAGAAACATAACCAAACTAGATAAAAAGAACAGCCAATAAGAAATCATGTTTAAAAAACCTGAAGCCATATCTCTTGCCCCAATTTGTAACGGAATTAACAAGTTACTAAAGGTACCACTTAACCCAGCAGTAAGTACAAAGAACACCATAATTGTCCCGTGAATCGTAACTAAACCATAGTACATATCCGGAGTCATTTGACCTCCTTCTCCGCCTTTACCTAAGAAGGCTTCAATAATACTAAAACTTTGCTCTGGATATGCCAATTGTAAACGAAACAACATTGACATAAACACTCCAATAACTCCCATAAACATACCTGTAACCAAGTATTGTTTGGCAATCATTTTATGATCTTGACTAAAAATATATTTAGTAATAAATGTTTCTTTATGGTGATGATCTGACATTTTTAAAATGTAGTTTAAAGTTAGTTCTATTTATTATTTAATTACTTGCGCTAAAGTTTTTTGTTCGGATAACCACTTGTTAAAATCTGCTTCTTCTTGTACAACCACTTTCATTTGCATGTTGTAGTGTGAAGATCCACATATTTTATTACACAACAGTAAGTAATCAAACTCTACAGGATCCTTTCCTTGCTCTGCTCTC
>JAUIAA010000131.1 GCA_030425715.1 Bacteroidia bacterium
ATTTCGCCATAAACATCAATGTTTTTAATAACTTCCTTTTTATAGGCTTTTAAACCACAATTAAAATCGTGTAAATGTAATCCAGAAGTTTTTCTGGCAACAGAATTAAAAAGTTTAGAAGGTAAATTTTTTCTAATTTTTGAATCGTAGCGCTTTTTTTTCCAACCAGATATTAAATCGTAGTTTTCTTTAGTAATTAAATTGAAAAGTTCTGGAATTTCTTCTGGATTATCCTGTAAATCAGCATCCATGGTAATGATTACATCACCAGTAGCTTCTTTAAAACCAGCATTTAAGGCCTGTGATTTGCCGTAATTAATTTGAAATTTTAATCCTTTTACTTCGGTATGTTTTTGCGATAATTCTTGAATGATTTTCCATGATTGATCGGTACTACCATCATCAATAAAAAGGATTTCATAAGAATAACGATTGGACTGCATGGTTTTTGCAATCCAATCGTATAATTCGTGTAATGACTCTTCTTCGTTAAGTAGTGGAATTACTACAGATATATCCATTTAAAATGTTTTATTGTGCAGCTTCTTTTTTAAGAATTAATCCAGATACTAAAGAAATAATGAATCCAAAAAACAAACTTCCAATCAATTGAAATGCTGAACTTACCCATGGGTTTGCAAATTTTTTCCCCATTTCTAATTGCATTTCAATTTGTTCATCTGTTAAATTGGGATAATTTTCAAGCATATTTTGTCTTTGAATTTCCATCATATTATCCATAAAATCTGGTTCAATAAAATTCATAAAAATTAAAGTATATACAACACCAATCAATGCAGCTACTAGAGCTATTCCCATTCCCACTTTTAAAGCTTGACCTAACGAAAGTATATTTCCATTAAATTCTTTAGCTTTCTTAATTCCCATAAAAATTACAACGGCCATAATAATAAAACCGAAAAGACCCATTTTCCAATCTTGGTCATAATGCTTGCCTAGAGCATACATCGTTACGTTAAGTAAAATAGATATTGCAGCAAGAATAACACCGTAGTTAATAATAATTTTTTTAGTTGGTTGCGATTGATTTTCCATTTGATTAGGTTTAAAGTTTGAACAAATATAATTAATAATATGTATTACTAAACATTAGTAAGCTTACAATACAAAAAGTTACAAAAAAAGCTTGCTTTATCGTAAAAGGGTTGTAAATTTGCAGCCGGCAAGTCCTACACAACCAGCTCCCTTTGAATCCTCCAGGGCGGGAACGCAGCAAAGGTATTAGGTTGTAGCGGTGTGATGTAGGTAGCTTGCCTTTTTTTATGCCTTAAAGTGAATAATTACCAAATATCTTCATAGGGTAAGTTAGGCACAAATCAATTTATTTTGTATATTTATTTTCTGCGGTTAAGATGGTAGATGCTAGGTTGAAGTAAAAAAATAGAAATTAATAATACTAATCATGCCTATTTACATGGATCGCCACGATGTTTCGGAGGAAGTAACGGCGGAAATAGTGGCACAACTACATCAACAAGATTTAAAAATTCAACATCATTATAGTTGTAGGGGGTTGACCTATTGGTTTGACGATAGGAGAAAAACTGCGTTTTGTTTGATAGAAGCCCCTCAAAAGAAAAATATTATTGAGATGCATTCCGATGCACATGGCGATGTACCACACCGAGTAATTGAGGTGGACGAATCTATTGTAGAATCGTTTTTAGGTAGGATAGAAGATCCTGAAAAATCAAAAAATAAAAAACTAAATATTATTAATGACCCCGCTTTTAGGATTATCATGGTTATTGATGTTTTAGGGCACCTTAGATTATCAAAAAAAGTTAAAGACACTGAAGTATTGAGGAATCGTGAAATTATCATGTCTAATATTAAAAAGTTTCATAGGGGATTGGTAAAAAAAGAGTCATTATATTATTTAATATCTTTTGAATCAGTAACTAATGCGGTACAATTCGCAATACACATATTGCATCAATTTAAAAAGCACATCAACCAAAATGTTTTAAGTTTAAACATTGGCCTTTGTGCAGGTGTGCCAGTTACAGATAAAGATGAAGAAATATTTATTGAAACTATAAACAGGGCTAAAAGATTAAGTAGAATAGTACATGGTGAAATAGTAATTACACAAGAGGTGCAACAATTGTTTGAAAGTGAAAATCTAAATCAATCTTTAAAAAAATATTCCATTAGATCGGTAACAATTGAAGAAGAATCAATACTAGAAAAAATAATGCTATTAGTTGAGAATAATTGGGATAATGGAAATATTAAATTAAAAACATATTCTAGTGAACTAGGATACAGTAATTCCAAATTATATAGAAAGATAAAAAGCTTGTTGGGAGAATCATTTATATTTTTTTTAGTAAAGTATCGATTAAAAAAAGCGTTAAGCCTTTTAAAGGAACAAAGCCTAACTATTGCAGAAGTGGCATTTAAAACAGGGTTTAATTCCCCCAGCTATTTTACACGTTGCTTTATAAAATATTATGGTATTAGCCCTTCTCAATATTTACAATTGGTAAAATAGTTTCATATTTTGAATGATTAGTGAAAGTAGTTGTGTTTTTCATTGTTTAGTTTAGAGACTGATAAATAGACAATTATAAATTTAAAACTATTCCTTATGAAAACGATTACAAAAATAATTATGTTTTGCCTTGCACTATTATTTACAGGAAACCTTTATGCACAAAATAAAAAAGCTGTAATTAGTGAGAAATCAGTACTAAAAACGGCTAAAAATTTAGACTGGGGAAAATGCCCTTCATTTATGCCTGATGGCTGTAATGTAGCTGTATTACACGGAGATCCAACAAAAAAGAATGCAGATGCTTTTTTTAAATTTGAACCAGGTTATGAGATTCCTAATCATTGGCACAATTCTGCTGAGCGAATGATATTAATTCAAGGAGAATTGCAGGTGACTTATTCAGGCGAAACTACCCAGATTATGAAAGCAGGCTCTTATGCCTATGGGCCAGCAAAGAAAGATCATACAGGTAAATGTATTTCTAAAGAACCATGTATATTATTTGTGGCCTTTGAAGATCCTGTAGATGCTTTTGCCTCTCATTAGTAGTGTGAGAGATTGAAAATTTATACGATATTTGCCCCATGAAAAAAGTAGTTTTAATCACTGGGGCATCTTCTGGTATAGGTAAAGTTACCGCCGAATTTTTAACCGCTCAAGGGTATAAGGTTTATGGCACAAGTAGAAACCCTAAGTCCAATGAGCTTCCTTTTGAATTGGTAGCCTTAGATGTAAACAATTTGGTATCTATTGAAAATGCAATTACCTATATTTTAAGTAAAGAAAAAACTATTGATGTTTTGGTAAATAATGCAGGTATGGGTATTACTGGTCCTATTGAAGATACGCCAACCGATGAAATGCGTAAGGTTTTTAACACCAATTTTTTTGGAGCCATAGATGTAGCTAAGGCCGTTTTACCACAAATGCGATTGCAAAATTCTGGATTGATAATCAACGTTACTTCTATTGCGGGATATATGGGTTTGCCCTTTCGGGGAATTTATTCGGCAACAAAAGGAGCTTTAGAGTTGGTAACAGAAACGCTTAGAATGGAGGTTAAACAGTTTGGAGTAAAAGTGGTAAATGTAGCACCAGGAGATTTTGCCACCAATATTGCTGCTGGAAGATACCACACCCCAGTATTTGAAGATTCACCCTACAAAGAGATCTATCAACAAAATTTGGACACCATGGATGCACATGTAAATAATGGAGGGAATCCTATGGATATGGCAAAACAGATTTATCAAATTATTGAAAATCCAAACCCCAAAATTCATTATAAGGTAGGTAGCTTTTTACAAAAATTTTCAATCGTTCTTAAAAGGATATTACCAGATAAATGGTATGAAAAAATGCTGATGAATCATTATGGTATTTAAGTTGGAAAGTTAGAAAGTTGGAAAGTTGAAAGTGAAAAGTGCAAAGTGCAAAGTGAAGATTGAAAAATGATAAATTGAAAAGTTGAAGGTTAAAACGGAAATATTGAAAGAATAACCTTAATGAAATCTTATCAACAAAAGTGAATAGTCGTTTTATAAATGAGGGATAAAAACTATCTTTGCCAAAAATTAAAACCACTACCATGAAATTTTTTATTGATACCGCAAACCTAAACCAAATAAAGGAAGCTGAAGCGCTTGGCATTTTAGATGGCGTAACTACCAATCCATCTTTAATGGCCAAAGAAGGCATTACAGGAGCAGAAAACATTACCAATCACTACAAAGCTATTTGTGAAGCAGTTGAAGGAGATGTGAGCGCAGAAGTTATTGCTACAGATTTTGATGGAATGGTGAGAGAGGGAGAAGCTTTGGCCGCTTTAAACCCACAAATTGTGGTTAAATTACCAATGATTGGCGATGGTGTGAAAGCCTGTAAATATTTTTCTGACAAAGGAATTAAAACCAATGTAACTTTGGTATTCTCTGCCGGGCAAGCTTTGTTAGCTGCAAAAGCAGGAGCTACTTACGTTTCTCCATTTATTGGTAGATTAGATGATATTTCGACAGATGGTTTGCAATTGATTTCTGAAATTAGAATGATCTATGACAACTACGGTTATGAAACCGAAATCTTGGCAGCATCCGTTCGTCATACCATGCATATTATTGATTGCGCTAAAATTGGTGCAGATGTCATGACTGGACCTTTAAGTGCTATTCAAGGTTTGTTAAAACACCCCTTAACAGATATTGGTTTGGCCAAGTTTTTAGAGGATTACAAAAAAGGAAATTAAAACCTTTACTAATAAAAAAAAGCCTCATAATTTTAAAAGTTATGAGGCTTTTTTTTAGGCTTACCTTTATATAGTATTTAAAATAAACCAATTATAGTTTAATAATGGTCAATAATTTTAAAAAAAGTAGTATCGTATTTTTTAAAAGTTCTAATTTTCAAAAAGGACTTATACTGGCGGTGGCTATCATTATTCCTGTTGTTTTACTAAATTTTTCAGGGCATCCAGAGCTTTCATTTTCTATAGGTATAGGTGCTTTACTAAATTCGCCAAGTGATATACCTGGAAGTTTAAAAAGACGAGTAAACAGTATTTTGATCAGCACTGTGTTGACCATGTTGGTTACTTTACTCGTTATTTTGTTAAAACCTTATCTTGCTCTATTACTTCCTTTTTTGGCGGTGGCAGTTTTCTCCATAGCTCTGATTGCAACATTTGGCTTTAGAGGTGCTTTAATTTCCTTTTCAGGATTATTGGCTCTAGTTTTAGGCCTGATAGATAGAGATTATACCATTTCAGAAATTTTAAAGCATGTAGGTCTTATCGGAATTGGAGGTTTGTGGTATTTGGTAGTTTCTTTAATTTTTTACAAAATATCTCCCAAAAAAGATGAAGATGAGTTGCTAAAAGATACCCTTGATTTGACAGGTGATTATATACTTTTAAGAGCGGAATTGTTAACCGAAAATAAATCAAGAACAAAATTACATCAAGAAGCTTTAAAGTTACAAAGTCAAATAAATGAAAAGCACGAAACATTAAGAGAATTGTTGTTAAATGTTCGAAAAAGATCAGGAAGATCTCATTATGATGAAAAACGCTTACTGATTTTCATTTCTATGGTGGATATTTTAGAGTTGGCTCTTGCAAATTCATGGGATTATAAAAAATTGGATGTAATGTTTGCCAATCATCCCCAAGCAGAAAAATCGTTTAAAAATCTAAATATCTTAATAGGAAATCATTTAAAGCAACTAGGAGATACACTAATTAGTAAAGAGAAATTACCAAATAAAAAAGAATTAATTATTGCTCTAGAACAGGCAAGTAAAGCTTTAACAGAATTTATAAAAAATGCAAATACTGCAAAAGAGAAGGATCGTGCAATTTTACTTAAAAATTTATATGATTATCAAGAAAAACAAATTTATGAGTTAAGGTCTATTAGGCGATCTTTGGCCAATGTAAAGAATGCTTCTAGACTATCTTTACACAGGAAAGATGCGGATCAATATATAACACATCAAGAGTACAGGTTTTCTATATTATTGGAAAGTTTAAGTTTTAAATCTCCAATTTTTAGGCATGCGTTAAGATTGACCGTTGCCATCCTATTTGCCTATTTATTTGGTACCGTCATTGGAATTAAAAACCCCTATTGGATTGTACTTACACTAATCGTTATTATGCGTCCAAATTATGGGCTTACCAAAGAAAGATCATTTAATAGAGTGATTGGAACCGTAGTGGGTGCCTTAGTTGCCAGTGCAATTATATTGCTGACACAAAATGTGGTGGTCTATGCATTT
>JAUIAA010000132.1 GCA_030425715.1 Bacteroidia bacterium
ACTGGTTTTAATGCCGAACCCGTTTTAATTACTTATCCAGACAATACTTATTTGTCAAGCATTTACCAAAAATATAAAAACCAACGTGCCGAATACGAATTTACAACCAATAAAAAAAGAACCCATCATTTTTGGCTCATTGAAGATGTAAAGGAAATAGAAAATATTGAAAAAGAATTTGGAAAAATGGAAGCTATCTATATTGCTGATGGCCATCACAGAACGGCTTCTTCATATTATGTTGCTAAAAAATTAGAAAGAACTAAGCCAATTAAAAGCACAGACCAAAAATCCAATTATTTTATGGCTTATTTCACTCCAGAGTCTTCTTTGCAAGTCACTTCCTTTTATCGGTTTGTTAAAACTTTAAACGGCTTGACTAGTAATGAATTTTTAATAGCTTTAGATAAAAATTTTAGGATAGAAAATAACGGAGAAAAGTACTACAAACCATCAAAACCACATCATTTTAGCATGTATTTGGATGGAGAATTTTACAAATTGTATTTGCGAAAAGCCAAGTACAGACCAAGTAACGTGGTAGATAAGTTAGATGCTAAGGTATTACATAAAACCATTTTAGAACCCATTTTAGGAATTAAAGATTTAACCAATAGCGAGCAAATAGCTTATCAGCCAGAAATAAAAAATCCATTAGGTATTAAAAACGAAGTGGATTCTGGTAAATTTGCAGTTGCTTTTGGAACTTTCCCTATTGATATACAACAAATTAAAGAAGTTGCAGATAGCAATTTAGTAATGCCACCTAAAAGCACTTATGTAGAACCTAAATTGCGAAGCGGATTGACCATTTATGAGTTTAAATAAAACTATATGATAATACTACAAAATATAAAATCTCTTTTAAAGTCTATTCCCTCGTCGGTTACCTTGGTAGCAGTATCTAAAACCAAACCCGTTTCGGATATTCAAGACGCATATGATGCTGGTTTGCGTGTTTTTGGAGAAAATAAAATCCAAGAAATGGTAAACAAATACGAAGTTTTACCGAAAGACATACAATGGCATATGATAGGGCATTTACAACGGAATAAAGTAAAATATATGGCGCATTTTGTAGATTTAATTCATGGTGTAGATAGTTTTAAAACCTTAAAAGAAATTGATAAACAAGCCAAAAAACACCATAGAGTAATTTCTTGTTTGTTACAAGCTAAAATTGCAGAAGAAGAAACCAAATTTGGACTTTCTTTCGATGCAATTGAAAATATATTGCAATCACAAGAGTTGGAAGAACTTAAAAATATCCAAATTTATGGCTTAATGGGGATGGCTAGTTTTACTTCTGATAAATCTCAAGTAGCTAAAGAATTTCAATCTTTACATGGTTTTTTAAACCGTTTAAAATCTAAGGATTTTACAGCGAACAATATTGCTTTGGAAACCTTATCAATGGGCATGAGCGGAGACTATGAGTTGGCTATTGCAAATGGCAGTACTATGATTAGAGTGGGTAGTGCTATTTTTGGAGCCCGTAATTATATTGCTTGAAATTAGTGCATTATTTTAAATAAAACTTCTTTTAAAATATCTCCTTGCGATAAATTATTTGCTCCTACACCTTTACTTTTTAAATCGGCTTCTCTTAATAAGGATATGATTTGCGCTACTTTTCGCATAGGGTATTTTGCTGCTGCAGATTGGTATTCATTTACAAAAAAAGGATTGATTCTTAAAACTTTAGACACATTAATCTTTCCCTTGTCTTTCAAACCATGATACAACAACAATTGTGTAAAAAAATTATTAAGTAAAGAAATAGTCATTACCAATGGGTTTGCTCTAGAATTTTGGGCAAAATAATTCGCAATTTGATTGACCTTAACAATTTGCTTCTCTCCTACTGCTTTTCGCAATTCAAAATTGTTATAATCTTTACTTATTCCAATATTTTCTTCAATATGAGCCGGAGTAATTTTAGTGCCTTTTGGCAGTACCAACATTAGTTTTTCCAACTCGTTGTTTATTTTAGACAAATTAGTACCTAAAAATTCTACCAGCATTACTCCTGCTTTTACCTCCATACTATAACCTTTTTCATCTAACTCATTGTTGATCCAATCACCAACTTGATTTTCGTACAGTTTTTTACTTTCAAACAAGCACCCATTTTTGGCAACCAATTTTGATAATTTTTTGCGTTTGTCTAAAGTTTTATACTTGTAACAAATTACAAGCACGGTAGTGGGTTGTGGGTTTTCGGCATATGTAGCTAATTTTTCTATGGTTCTAGATAAATCTTGGGCTTCTTTTACGATTACCACCTGTTTCTCGGCCATCATAGGAAAACGCTTGGCATTGGCTTCAATATCTTCTATCGTAACATCTCTACCGTACAAAACCATTTGGTTAAATCCTTTTTCTTCTTCCGAAAGTATTTTCTGTTCAATAAAATCAGAAATTTTATCAATATAAAAAGCTTCTTCTCCCATTAAAAAATAAATAGGCTGCGTATTACCAGAGGTAATATCTTCTACAATTTGTTTGATCCTATTCATAATTGGTAGTTAAAAATACGGTGTAAAAATGATTTAATTTGTGGTTAATTGTATATTTATCCGATGATTAAATTGAACCTTCCAACTTACTCGCTTAAAATCAAAAATAAAGAAAATAAGCTTTATATATTTGATATTATTCGAAAAAGATTTATGGTATTAACACCTGAAGAATGGGTACGTCAAAATTTTGTGCATTACCTTTTGTTAGAAAAAAAATATCCAAAATCGCTATTGGCTGTTGAAAAACAAATTTTATTAAATAACACCAAGAAAAGGTTTGACATTTTATTGTTTGATGGTGAAGGAAATCCAGATATAATTGTAGAATGTAAAGCTCCAAAAATAAAAATTACACAAGAAACCTTTGATCAAATTGCAAGGTATAATTTAGAAGTAAGTGCCAATATTTTAGTAGTTACCAATGGATTAGAACACTATTATTGCAAACTCGATACACAAAACAAAAAATACATTTTTTTAAAAGATTTGCCAGAATATACTAAAATTATGAAAAATTAAAGAGGATAAATCTTACAATTAAGTTATGTTTGCAATCGCCTAAAAACAATTCACAAAATCGTTGAAAGTAGCTGTTGTAATTTTAAATTGGAATGGACGCCAATTACTCGAAAAATTTCTTCCGTCTATCGTAAAATATAGCAAAGAGGATGCTACTATTTACGTTGCCGATAACGACTCTCCTGATGATTCCGTAGCTTTTATCAAAGCCAATTATCCTGAAGTTAAAATCATCCAAAACAAAACAAATGGAGGCTATGCCAAAGGATACAACGATGCACTAGAAAATGTAGATGCAGATATATATGCCTTGGTAAATTCTGATATTGAGGTTACTAAAAATTGGTTAAAACCAGTAATTGAAGAATTTAAAAAAGATAAAAATACAGTGGCAATTCAGCCCAAACTTTTAGATTATAAAGACAAATCTAAATTTGAATATGCAGGTGCAGCTGGTGGTTTTGTCGATTTTTTGGGTTACCCCTATTGTAAAGGAAGGATTTTTATGGATCTTGAAACCGATCATGGTCAATATGATGATACCTACGATATTTTTTGGGCAACTGGTGCTTGTTTTTTTGTAAAAGCTGATGTGTACCATGAATTAAACGGGTTTGACGAAGATTATTTTGCACATCAAGAAGAAATTGATCTTTGTTGGCGGATACAAAATGAAGGCTATAATATAAAATATGTAGGCGCTTCTACGGTATACCATGTAGGCGGTGCAACTTTACAAGAATCTAACCCAAGAAAAACATTCTTAAATTTTAGAAATAGCTTATTTACTTTAACCAAAAATGTACCCAAAAGATTTATTTTTATTGCTCTTTTTTGGAGATTGTTTTTGGATGGTATTGCTGGAATTAAATTTCTTTTTGAATTAAGACCCATACACACTTGGGCCATTATAAAATCTCACGTTAGCTTTTACTATTATCTACCTAAGATGATTGGAAAACGAAGAAAAATTTCGTTTAAGCAAACCAAATACTACGATACTTTTAATGTGGTTTGGCAACATTTTGTTTTGCAAAAACAAAAATATACTGATATACATTAGATTTTTCTTTTTTAATTATTTGAGTTACATTTGATTGGTTCAAACCAATAAATTATGGCTTATAATCAAGATTTAGCACAGAGCTTAAGAACCCAAATAAACAAATCTTTTAAAAATATTGAAGAAAAAAAGATGTTTGGAGGCTTGTGTTTTATGTACAGAGACAAAATGTCTGTTGGAATTGTAAAAAATGATTTAATGGTTAGAGTTATTGGCTCTAAAATACAAGAAGAACTAGCAAAACCCAACGTACGACCAATGGATTTTACCAAAAGACCTATGAAAGAATTTATCTTTGTTAAAGTAGCTCCAGAAGATGACTTGTCGCATTGGATTCAACTTGGTATAGAGCATGCAACTTTAAAATCAGAATTATAAATTATTTGTCATGAAAGATCTTAGTTGGAATTCCTTTACAAAAAAAATATACATTAAAGCCCCTATTGAAAAACTGTTTTGGTGTTGGACCACACCTGAAGGTTTAACCAGTTGGTTTTTAAGAGAAGCACATTATTATAGAGATGGCTATGCCATACCAAAAAATGAAAGCGTGCAAGTAAATGACCAGTATGTTTGGAAATGGCATAATTGGGAAGGAGAAGAAAAAGGAGCTGTTTTAAAAATAGTTAAACCCAATAAAATACAATTTTCCTTTGCCCAAGATTGTATCGTTACGGTAAGTCTAGAATTAGAAGGGAATTCTACCTTGGTAACGCTAAACCAATCCAACATCCCAACCGATGAAAAGAATAAACTAGAAATATTTTATGGCTGCAGCAATGGTTGGACTTTTTGGCTAGCTAATTTAAAGGCTTTTTTAGAACATGGCATTTTACTGAATGAAACAGAATTTGATTTGACCAACATAGATTTAGCAGGTTTTGAGTTTGTAAATATGTAGTTTAAAAAAAATGTCTATTTTTATCCACGTGGAAACTCCATTGGTTTATGAAAAAAAATAGATTCCCTCAATTTTCGAAATTTATTTCACGCTACTTTCCTTTTGTGTTTTTTTTCCTTGTGTTGCATTTTGGATGTTCCAATAAAGACACTAAACATACTTTATCTAAAACTAAAAGTAATAAGAACTACCACTTTGATTTAAAAGAAATTAAAAAAGCAGGGGTACTAAAAGCCATTACCACTTATTCTCCTACAGGTTATTTTTTATATCGTGGGCAAACCATGGGTTTTGAATATGAAATATTGAGCAGATTGGCCCAAAAAATTGGGGTTGAACTCGAAATTGTTATTGCAAAAAATGTAGATTCAATTATACCAATGCTGCAAAGAGGTGACGGAGATATTATTGCCATTGGATTTACCATTACCAATAAGCGCAAAGAAAAAGTAAGTTTTACCAATCCTTATTTGGTTACCAATCAAACTCTTGTACAAAGAAAGCCAAACAATTGGCACAAAATGACTAGAGACAATATCAAAAAGCAATTAGCGACAGATATAGTCGACCTTATTGGAGATACCGTTTCTGTAAGGAAAAAATCATCTTATTATAATAGATTAGTGGAACTATCTAATGAATTAGGCGATTCTATTCATATTCATATACTTCCAGGAGAATTAACCGATGAAGAAATTATAAAACAAGTTGCCAATGGCGAAATAAAATACACCGTAATTGATAAAAACATTGCCACTATTCACAAAAGTTATTACCCCAATATTGATGTAGAAACCCCTATAAGCCTATCGCAACGAATTGCCTGGGCAGTAAGAAAAAACTCTCCCGATTTACTACACGAAATTAACAATGATTTGGCTTCCTTAAAAAGAAAACCAGATTACAATATGATTTACAAAAAGTATTTTGAAAATAGCCGTCAATTTAAACGTAGGCTGAATAGTGAATATTTTACCGAAATTACTGGAAAAATAAGTGCTTATGATAATGTAGTAAAAGAATATGCCAAAGAAATTGGCTGGGATTGGAGGTTGTTAAAATCACTTATATACCAAGAATCCATGTTTAATCCAGATAATGAATCTTGGACAGGTGCTTCTGGATTGATGCAGTTGATGCCCTCTACGGCAAAAGAATTGGGGGTAAAAAATATCCGTGATCCTAAAGAGAACATTAGGGCTGGAGTTAAATATTTAAAACAAATGTATTCTTAT
>JAUIAA010000133.1 GCA_030425715.1 Bacteroidia bacterium
TTTATTCGATAATGATTTGGTAGTAGGAAATATAGTGGAACACGCAAAATTTGGGAAAGGAAATGTATTGCAATTGGAAGGAACAGGAAGTAGTAAAAAAGCAGAAATTGCCTTCGAATCTGGCATGACCAAAAAGCTATTGCTGCATTTTGCCAAACTAAAAGTAATTGGCTAAAATTTTGTAGTAAAACCTAAAATAATTGTTACTTTGCAAAACGTACAAAATACTTAGTATTAATATAATTAAAGAATTGAAATGGAGCTTGAATATAATTCTGAACGTGAACATTTAATTATCCCAGAATATGGTAGACATATTCAAAAATTGGTAAACCATTGTTTAAGCATTGAAGATGATGTAGAAAGAAATAAAATGGCAAATGCCATTGTAAATGTAATGGGTAACTTACAACCACATTTGAGGGATGTACCTGATTTTCAACATAAACTTTGGGATCAATTGTTTATGATGTCTGATTACCAATTAGAAACAGAATCTCCTTATCCAAAGCCTTCCCGAGAAGAGTTGCAGGCTAAACCAGAAAAATTACCTTATCCAAAATCAGCTTCAAAATATAGGTTTTACGGCAATAATATCCAAACCATGATTGATGTAGCATTGACATGGGAAGACGGTGAAAAGAAAGATGCTTTGGTTTATGCAATTGCCAATCACATGAAAAAATGTTACTTAAACTGGAATAAAGATACGGTTGAAGATGTTATTATTTTTAAGCATTTAGAAGAGCTTTCTGGCGGGAAATTAGTGTTGACAGGAGCAAAGGAAGAACTTTCAGAATCGAAAAACCTATTGCGTAAAAAATCTAATAAACATAGTAATAGTAAAAACACCCAAAATCAAGGGAAGAGATATAGTAAAAGAAAAAGATAATTCCAGAAAATGTCAGTATTTAAAATTGAAGGAGGGCACGAACTAAGTGGCTCTATTACTCCGCAAGGAGCAAAAAATGAAGCATTACAAGTAATTTGCGCAGTTTTATTAACTCCTGAAAAAGTTACCATTAGCAATATTCCTGACATTAGAGATGTAAATAAATTAATTTATATTCTTGGAGAACTAGGAGTTAAAATTGAAAAGAAAGATAGAAATACCTATATTTTTCAAGCAGATGATCTTGATTTATCTTATTTAGAATCGGCTAAATTTAAAATAGATGGTAGCTCTTTACGAGGTTCAATCATGATTGTTGGCCCACTTTTGACAAGGTTTGGCAAAGGTTATATTCCAAGACCAGGAGGAGATAAAATTGGTAGACGAAGATTAGATACGCATTTTGAAGGTTTTATTAAGCTTGGCGCTAATTTTAGATACAATAAAACAGAACATTTTTATGGCGTAGAGGCAGAAGAGCTGCATGGAACTTATATGCTTTTAGATGAAGCATCTGTTACAGGAACTGCCAATATTTTAATGGCAGCTGTAATGGCCAAAGGAGAAACTACTATTTACAACGCAGCTTGCGAACCGTATATCCAACAATTGTCTAAAATGTTGGTGAGCATGGGAGCTAAAATTTCTGGAATCGGTTCAAATAAATTGATTGTAGAAGGTGTTTCCAATTTAAAAGGTTGTACACATAGAATTTTGCCAGACATGATAGAAATAGGGAGCTGGATAGGTATGGCAGCCATGACCAAATCTGAACTTACTATTAAAGAAGTTAGTTGGAAAAACCTAGGGCAAATACCTAATGTTTTTAGAAAATTAGGAATTGACGTACAACAAAAAGGTGATGATATTTTTATTCCAAAACAAGAGAATTACGAAATCCAAGGATATTTAGATGGTTCGATATTAACAGTTTCGGACGCACCTTGGCCAGGCTTTACTCCAGATTTGTTAAGTATTGTTTTGGTGGTAGCAACACAAGCCAATGGTAGTGTATTGATTCATCAAAAAATGTTTGAAAGCCGATTGTTTTTTGTAGATAAGCTAATTGATATGGGAGCAAAAGTAATACTTTGCGATCCGCATAGAGCTACAGTAATAGGGTTAAATCACGAATCTAGCTTAAAAGCAACCACCATGAGTTCTCCAGATATTAGAGCAGGAATTTCCTTATTAATTGCTGCGCTTTCTGCAAAAGGAACGAGTACCATCCAAAACATTGATCAAATAGATCGTGGATATGAAAATATTGACGAACGACTTCGTTCTATCGGCGCTAAAATAGAGCGAATAACGGATTAAAATTAAGAGAAAACTTTGTGACAAAATGACACAACAACATGCTTGGCAAGTATTTTGCTTAAGTATGCTGTAATAGGATAAAACGTATTTAAAATGACAAAGAAAAAAAATATCGATATAGAGCAAGAGGAAAATGTTGTAAATCAAGAAACACAAGATCAAACTATTGATAATCAGGTAGAAAAAGAAATAGTTGAAGAAGAAATTGAGGCACTTGAAAAGTTGAATGAAGAAGTAAAAAAAGAAAAAGACAATTTTTTAAGGTTGTTTGCTGAGTTTGAAAACTATAAAAAAAGAACCTCTAGAGAAAGAATTGAGTTGTATAGCACTGCAAATAGAGAAGTAATGACAGCTTTATTGCCAATTTTAGATGATTTTGAAAGAGGTCTATCTGAAATAGAAAAATCAGAGGATAAAGCTTTACTAGAAGGCATGCAACTGATTTATAATAAGTTCAAAAATACCTTAAATCAAAAAGGATTAAAGTTGGTGGAAGTAAAACAAGGAGATGTTTTTGATGCCGAAATACATGAAGCAATTACACAAATTCCAGCACCTTCTAAAAAATTAAAAGGTAAAATTGTAGATGTGATTGAAAAAGGATACAAATTGGGAGAAACTATTATTCGTTTTCCAAAAGTAGTTACCGGGAACTAAAGCTTAAAGGATGAAAGAAGATTATTATGAAATTCTTGGTGTTGGTAAAAATGCTACTACACAAGAAATAAAGAAAGCTTATCGTAAAAAAGCAGTACAAAACCATCCTGATAAAAACCCAGGAGATAAAGCAGCTGAAGAACGCTTTAAAAAGGCCGCAGAAGCATATGAAGTGCTAAGTAATGCCGATAAAAAAGCGAAATACGACCAGTTTGGTCATGCAGCCTTTGAAAATGGAGGCGGTGGAGCTGGTGGTTTTGGCGGTATGAACATGGACGATATTTTTAGTCAATTTGGCGATATTTTTGGCGGTCATTTTGGCGGTGGTGGTGGATTTGGTGGCTTTGGTGGCGGTTCTCGCCAAACCAGAGTTAAAGGTAGCAATCTTAGAATTCGTGTAAAACTAGATTTAAAAGAAATTTTAAATGGGGTTGAAAAAAAGATCAAAGTTAAAAGACTAGTTAAGGCAGAAGGGGTTACGTACAAAACTTGTAATACTTGTAATGGTCAAGGTAGTGTAATGCGCACCACCAATACTATTTTAGGGCGTATGCAAACCCAAACCACTTGTCCAACCTGTAATGGTGCAGGTAAAATGGTAGACCATAGACCTAAAGGATCTGACGCCAATGGGATGATAGCCAAAGAAGAAACGGTAGAAATCAATATCCCACCAGGAGTTACAGATGGCGTACAGCTTAAAGTTACTGGTAAGGGTAATGAAGCACCAGCTAATAATGGTATTCCGGGTGATATTCACGTTGTGATTCAAGAAATACCTCATGAAAAATTAAAACGTGAAGGTAATAATTTACATTACGATTTATACATTAGTTACCCAGAAGCAGTTTTAGGAACTACCAAAGAGATTGATACACTTACGGGTAAAGTTAGAATTAAAATTGAAGAAGGTACACAATCAGGAAAAAGACTAAGACTTAGAGGAAAAGGCTTAGAAAGTATTGATAGATATGGTAAGGGAGATTTGTTGGTGCATGTAAGTGTATGGACACCTAAAAAATTATCAAAAGAACAAAAAGAGTTCTTTAATAGGATGAAAGATGACGCTAATTTTAAACCAAATCCTAGCCTTTCTGATAAATCATTTTTTGAGAAAGTAAAAGATATGTTTTCGTAAAACGTAATAAATCAAATTGTTAGGAATAAATAAATTTAACATTTTAGTTGTTAGTAAAAAATAATTCCTATATTTGTTTCACTGAGTTTTAAAACTCAGTAACTTTTTCTTTTTCATAGCAATTTTCCCACTTCTTTCAGGAGTGGGTTTTTTTTGTGATATGCATAAAAAAAATAGTAAAAAAAGAATAATTTAATATGGATTATTCATTTTAAATTGTATTTTTACAACCTATTTATATTACTTTTAGTAGTAATATTCTTTTTCATAGCAATTTTCCCACTTTTGTTTTCAAGAGTGGGATTTTTTTTATCCTTATAAAAGCGTAATTTTGTAATTAAAAGTAAGTCGTCTTATCGCTCCGAGCAATCGGAGAGGAAAGTCCGGACACCAAAGAGAGGCATAGCGGATAACATCCGCCATCATGTTTTACATGATAGGACAAGTGCAACAGAAAGTATGTACAGTTAGGCTGTAGTGAAACCAGGTAAACTCTATGCGGTGCAATGCTATGTACATTGGAGATCTGATTAATTTCAGAAGAGAGTTTCTCGCTCGATTTCAAGGGGTAAGCAGCTAAAGTTGTAAAGTAATTTATAACTCAGATAAATGATAAGAACTAGGCTATTATGCAAGGTAACAGAATCCGGCTTATCGACTTGCTTTTTTAATTATCAAATTCGTAAAATACTTAATTATTTACGGGCTATATTTATCAAATAATGATTATTTACAATTATAATTTACAATTAACAAATAACCATCTATTTAAATTAGAAATACTGTAAAATAACTCTCTTTTTTTGTAATTTTGTGCCACTTTGATAAAATAGTAACTCATTAAAATATAAGAATATGGCCTTTGATATTGAAATGATTAAGCAGGTTTATGCTAGAATGACTGATCGTGTAGATGCGGCAAGAAAGATAGTTGGCAAACCCTTGACCTTATCCGAAAAAATATTGTACAACCATTTATGGGATGGAAAAGCGGAACAGGCTTTTCAAAGAGGAGTAGATTATGTAGACTTCGCTCCAGATAGAATAGCATGTCAAGATGCTACGGCACAAATGGCTTTATTGCAGTTTATGCAAGCAGGTAAAAAGAAAGTGGCTGTTCCAACTACCGTACATTGTGACCATTTAATTCAAGCAAAAGATGGTGCTGCTGCTGATTTAAAGTTTGCAACAAAATCGAGTAAAGAGGTTTTTGACTTTTTATCTTCTGTTTCTAATAAATATGGAATTGGTTTTTGGAAACCAGGTGCGGGAATTATTCACCAAGTGGTATTAGAAAATTATGCTTTCCCTGGAGGGATGATGATAGGTACGGATTCGCACACTGTAAATGCTGGCGGATTAGGAATGGTTGCTATTGGTGTTGGAGGAGCTGATGCAGTAGATGTTATGGCTGGTATGCCTTGGGAATTAAAATTCCCCAAATTAATTGGTGTAAAGTTAACGGGTAAATTATCTGGTTGGACTGCTCCTAAAGATGTTATTTTAAAAGTAGCGGGTATTTTAACTGTAAAAGGTGGTACTGGTGCTATTGTTGAATATTTTGGTGAAGGAGCCAAGTCAATGTCGGCTACAGGTAAAGGAACCATTTGTAATATGGGTGCTGAAATAGGAGCTACCACTTCAACTTTTGGTTACGACGCTTCTATGGAGCGTTATTTACGTGCTACAGATAGAGCAGATGTTGCCGATGAAGCGAATAAAATAGCAGCGTATTTAACAGGAGATGAGGAAGTATATGCAAATCCAGAAGATTATTTTGACCAAGTAATTGAAATTAATTTAGATGAATTGAAGCCACATATCAATGGTCCTTTTTCACCTGATTTAGCCTCTCAAGCAGGAATGGAATTAAATGAAAAAGCAACCGCTAATGGCTGGCCTTTAAATATAGAATGGGGATTGATCGGTTCCTGTACCAATTCTTCTTATGAAGATTTGTCTAGAGCAGCTTCCATTGCAAAACAAGCGGTTGAAAAAGGTATGGAAGTAAAGGCAGATTTTGGTATCAATCCAGGTTCTGAACAAGTTAGATATACTGCAGAAAGAGATGGGTTATTAGGGACTTTTGAAGATTTAGGTGCGAAGATTTTCACCAATGCCTGTGGTCCATGTATTGGGCAATGGGCTCGTTACTCTGACCCAAAGAATGCTCCTAAAAACTCTATCATTCACTCGTTTAATAGAAATTTTGCA
>JAUIAA010000134.1 GCA_030425715.1 Bacteroidia bacterium
TACCATCATTATCTGTATCTCGATCTACAACACCATTATCTTCATCTACATCTAAAATACCATCATTATCATCATCTGTATCTACAATATCTGGAATACCGTCATTGTCAAAATCATCTGGTGTAATATAACTTACCTCATCTGATATTGTAGTTGGGTCACAGGCATAGGCGATATTGTTTACTACCACTCTATACATTTCTGTTAACTTACTTACATCACTATGGGTTACCATCAAATCGGCTGTAGTAGCTCCTGCATAATCTCCTCCATCTACTATATCTACCCATGTTGCGCCTGCATCTGTACTTATTTGCCATTGGTAAGTATCGGCGGTTGCCACTACCGAAAAAGTAACGGTTCCTATTACCAAATCTTGATCAGTTGGTTGGGTTGTGATTGCTGCTGCTGCTCCTGATTCTTGAAAATCTGGAGTGCCATTACTATCCAAATCATTTGGTGGGGTATAACCATCTACGCCACTTGTTACTTGTCCGTTGGCATCAACTGTAATTGGTGCACTGCCTAACATTCCATCGCCATCGCCATCTGTAAATCCTGCTTCGGTTACATCAAAACAACCATCGCCATCAGCATCTAAACTTATTCTATCTGGGGTACCATCATTATCTGTATCTCGATCTACAACACCATTATCTTCATCTACATCTAAAATACCATCATTATCATCATCTGTATCTACAATATCAGGCACGCCATCTCTATCTGTGTCTAACTCAATGGTTAAGGCATAATCTTCCACCTCTCCATTTGTTGCAATACCACCAAACTGAGCACTTGTTAACACATCACTTGTAATTCTAAACCTTGCATATGTTTGACCTGCCTCAACATCTACTCCATTTGCAACTAAATTTGACCAAGTTATTGTTCCTGTACTTACTCCATTATTTGGCACTACTGCTGAAGTAAATTCATCTGTATCAAAGGTTCCATTTCCGTCAAAATCTATCCAAGCATATAAATTCGCAGGTGCTGACAAATCATTTCTATAAGAAAAGTTAATTGTCAAATTATCTACAGAGGTCAACATTCCATTAAACTGATTTGGATCCACACCGTCTTCATCATCTGCATCACTTGAATCATCTCCATCTGCATTAGCACCAGGGTAACCATTAACATCGGTATCTACCAACACTCCTAGTCTTAAATCAGTAATTCCCTTTATGTGATGTGCACCATTAGGCATTGATGTACCATAACTATCTGGAGCATCACCATAATCGTATTGTACAGGAGGCCTAATCCTCCAAAATCTAGATTCTAAATTATTATAGGCATCAATTCCTGTAACATCAATAATTCCATAATTACCCTGTAACCCTAATTCATTTGTATCTAAAGCACTATTTCCTGAAGTTCCATAAGCATCTACATCATTTAATATTTGATTAATTGCTGTGGTTGTTAGATAATTATAATCTAAATCAATTTTACGAAGACTCGAATATCCTGCGACATCCAGTGTAGTAAGTAAATTTGAAGATAGGTCAAGAGAGGTTAAATTAGTATTCCCGTTCAAATCTAAAGTTCCAATATCGTTACCATCGGCATCAATAATCTCTAAATTAGAATTAGGAGGTAAGTTTAAGTTTGTAATATCATTTTGGTAAACATATAACTCCTCCAACAAAGCCATTCCAGAGGCATCAAACAGTCCTGTAAATTCATTACTACTTAAATTTACTATAATCAGATTGTTGTTTGCACTTAAATCAATAGAGACTAAACTATTGTTTGGTAATTTAAGCACTTCAATATTTTGTAAGTTACTAATATCAACAGAAGTAATGTCTAAACCAGTTCCTAATAAACTTGTTGTATTTACAAAATCATCCTGACTGGTTATTGTTATAGTAATTGTGCCATTACCAACATTGGAACTAAAATCAAATGCTGGATTATCTCCTGAATCTGTCACATTAATACCACCAGGTCCAACAGCTGTCCATTCAAGAGGAATTCCTCCATCATTCTCAAAAAAAGCTCTCCAGTTATTATCGTCGGAAGTCGTGGTTATTGTCATTGTTTGCTGCGCAAACGCGAATGTACTAACTAATAAAACTAAAAAAGTCAAAATTCTTTTAGAAAAAATACTGCTTTTCGACTTTTTGTTATTTGAGTTTAAGTAATTTTTATTCATATCTTTTTACTTAATAATAGTGTTATTTTTTATATGCAAAGCTCACCACGCCTTTGTAAACATGGTGAGCTTTGAAAAACTTTATCTTTTAAAGCCTTGCGGCTGTTGCTTTTCGTTACTAAATGGTATTAATAATTTCACTGTTATGAACTATGGTAACAAATATATAAAAATTTGTTAATTATCGCTTTTAACCTAGTGTTTTTTCTTAATGTAATGTTAACAATTATTCGCCTCCATCTTCTGATGTTGGCACCATTTCAAAACCACTTTCGTTGGCAATTTTAAACTCTGTACGACGGTTTAATTGGTGTTCTTCTTTAGAACATTTTACACCATTACTACAGTTGTTTACTAATTGGGTTTCTCCATAACCTTTATAGGTTATTCTACTGGCATCAATACCTTTGGCAACAATATAATCTACTGTTGATTTTGCACGTTTTTCTGATAATATTTGGTTGTAACTATCTATACCACGTGAATCGGTATGCGAACCAGCCTCAATCATCAACTCTGGGTATTCGTTCATTACTTGTACCACTTTATCTAATTCTTTCGCTGCATCTGGGCGAATATTCCATTTATCGAAGTCGAAATAAATAGTATTGATATTTACTTTATTAGATACAAATTGATCTGGTAAATTTAAGTCTACTTGTAATGGATCAACATCTATATCGTTTACTGTTTTAATTTCTTTTTCATCGTTTAAATAACCTTTGTGCATCCCTACTACCACATATGTAGAATCGCAAATTGCAGTGGTAAATTTATACGATGCATCTGAAGCACTTGCTGTAGTAGATTCTACTACTTCGCCTGTTGTTGTTCTTAACTCAACCATAGCACCTGGTAATGGTTCGTTGGTAGATTCTGAACGAACGACACCTGCAATTTCTTGGGTACAATGGATATACAAACCTGGCGAAGCTAGGAAAGAATAGATATCATCATCTCCTTTTCCTTCTTCTCTATTAGAAGAGAAAAATCCTCTATCTTTAGCATCGTCAATAATAAAAGAAAAATCATCGGCAACACTATTTACTGGTTCTCCTAAATTAATGGGAGTTGATACAGAATTATCGTATAACTGACTTGCAAAAACATCTAACTCTCCATGACCAGGATGACCGTCTGATGAAAAATATAAAATATTATCTTCTCCTACAAAAGGAAACATTTCTCTTTCTGGCGTATTGATTTTTGGTCCTAAATTTACAGGTTGCCCAAAAGATCCATCTGCATGAATATCAACATAATAAATATCTGTTTTTCCTAAAGATCCTGGCATATCAGAAACAAAATACAATTTGGTCTCGTCATGGTTAAGGGCTGGATGGCCTGTAGAGTACTCGTTACTATTAAAATGTAACTTTTCTTTCATGGTCCACTTACCATCTAAGTCTAAATGTGCTCTAAAAATCTGTAGGGTATTTACTCCAGAAGAATCGGTTAAAAACTTCTTTTCGTAGTAGTTGTTTGCCGTATAATATACTGTTTTCATGTTTTTTGAAAACACTACACTACCTTCATGAAATTTGGTGTTTACTTCACCTAATAGTCTTTTTTTATCGATAACTTGTCTGTCATCGGTAATCAAACCTGTATATAAATCTAAAAACGCTTGTCCGTTTTCTTTCCATAATTTTTTCACAATCATGGTATTATCTGTAGGAGCTGCAAAAACTATTCTATCAGTTCCTAAAAAAGCCGCTCCAAAATCTGAATTTTTAGTATTGATATCCAGATTTTTAATGGTGTATTCACCGGGCGTGGTTTCTGTTTGTGCCATCATAAATGCCACTTGAAACATTAAATAAAATAAAGTAATTCTTTTTCTCATATCGGGGAATTTTGAATAAATGTAATAATTTTTTTATAAGTATTAGAAAAATCTAGGTGACTTTAAATTTTTCTTTGAAAAATCAATGTCGTATAATAAGATCAATTCATGTGATCCGTTAGTATTTGTATTTGAAAAATCTGATATCGTATAATCGTAAGCATAGCCAATTCTAAAGTCAGGGGTTACTGCAAAATTGATCAAGCCACTTAACGAATCGTCATATCTATAACTCGCGCCTAATTCTAATCTATCATACATTAAAAAGTTGGCATTCACATCAAAGGATATAGGTGCGCCTGAAACGCCTTTTACCATTACCGATGGTTTGAACTTTAAAGTACTCGATAAATCAAATACATAACCACTTGTTAAAAAATAGTGTATCTCTTCAGATGCTTTGGTTATTACACTCCCTGATTTCTCAAAATGTGTTGTCTTCAATATGTTGGGCACCGAAAATCCTACATAAAACTTATCGGTGTAATAATAAACACCAGCTCCAAAATTTGGATAAGTATTATTTACATTGTCGTCAAACAATGGGTCATTGGGATCTTGTGGTAGAATAATGGATAATAAATCAATATCCTGCAAGGTCAAACCTCCTTTTAAACCAAAGGCCAATCTCCCTTCTTCTGAGGTAGTGATGGTATAAGATAAATCTACATAAATGTTTTGCTCTTTTACCGGACCTATTTCATCGGCTATGACCGAAAAACCCATCCCTAACTTTCTTCCTATGGGTGCATGAACGTCAAACGTAGCGGTTTTGGGTGCACCATCTATTCCTGTCCATTGACTACGTCCTAACAAACTTAAACTTAAAGTACCACGTGAACCAGCATACGCTGGATTTACAACGTTCATGTTGTACATATATTGTGTGTATTGCGGATCTTGTTGTGCAAAAGTATCTGTAATACATACTAAAAAACCTAAAACTAAGAAGATTGTTATTTTTTTCATTTGTTAAATTTAAATTTTTGACAGCCCTGCTGTCATTTAAATAGCTATGAGTTATTTAAATTAGCTTATATATAACTCCCCACTAACAATATTATTATATGAAAGTAGAGAGAAAACTTCTCTCTACTTTATTTTATCTAGTAATTTACGTAAACCCAACCTTTGCTAGGTGATTTTATACCATCATTATAATCTATTAAATAGAAGTATGTTGCTGCTGGTACTCTTTCTCCATCTCCAAGAATCATACTGCCCTTAGCAATACCATCCCACCAATCTGGATTTGCTTTTCCATTGTTTGCATAGTTGAACACTATATTACCCCATCTATCAAAAATTTTCAGTGTAAAATTAGGAGATTGTGCCAAACCTGGAATCATAAAGAAATCGTTACTTCCATCACTATTTGGTGAGAATCCATCTGGAATTACAGCCGTTGAAAACTTAAGTTCTACTGCATTAGAATACAATTCTGGATTAGGGTCACAAGCATAATCTGGCGTAGTTAACACTACTCTATATAGGTTACCTTCAAAATCATATCTTGGATCTACTATGGTTAATTTAGGAGTATCCACTCCTCCATATTGAGCACTATTGATAAGATCTGACCAAGTTGCTCCATTATCTGTACTTTCTTGCCATTGGAAATAAGTTGCGCTACCGGTTACTTCAAAAGTAGCATCATCTGTTAAATCAATTTCTGTATCTTCAGGCTGCAAAGTAATTTCAGATGGTGCTCCGTGTTGTTGGAAATCGAATTCTCCATTATTATCTAAATCATTTGGTGTAGTATACCCACCTTGACCTTGAACTACTCCATCAGGATTAACTGTTACAGGGGAATTACCTAATCTACCATCACCATCTGGATCATCAAAACCAGCTTCGGTTACATCGGCACATAAATCACCATCGGCATCTAAACTTAATCTATCTGGAATACCATCTAAATCAGTATCTGTATTTTCTCCTTCTACAGAATCATAAATACCATCATTGTCATCATCTAAATCTACAATATCGTATACCCCATCATTGTCTGTATCTGGCTGTATATTATAAGTTGCACTTAAAGAAGTATCACCTGGATCACAAGCAAATGCTAGATTTCTAACCACTACTCTATAATGTGAACCATAGTCCCCAATAGTACCATCAGTAGTTACTGTTAAAGTAGCTGTATTGGTTCCTGAATAATACCCACCATCGCTTAAATTGCTAAAGTTCACACCATC
>JAUIAA010000135.1 GCA_030425715.1 Bacteroidia bacterium
TGGATTATATAATTCCAAAATCGACAGCATTTAAACTATCAGGAACAGGGGATGATTTAGACAATGATCCTATAAGTTTTAATTGGGAGCAAATAGATGATGGAAATACTTCTGTTCCGCCAAGCAGTACAGATACTGAGGGGCCACTATATCGCTCTTTAGCTCCAACTGAGAATAATAATAGATATTTCCCTGCGCTTAGCACATTATTAAGAGGCGATATTTCTTCTAAATGGGAGGTTACCCCTAGTGTATCACGTGATATAAATTTTAGTTTAACCGTTCGAGATAATAATGTAGAAGCTGGTCAAACTGCGGTAGATGATATGAAAGTTACAGTAAATGACGCTGCCGGACCATTTTTGGTAAGTTCGCAAAATACAGAAGGTTTGGTATGGGAACTTAATTCTAGCCAAACTATTAATTGGGACGTGGCGGGAACAGATAGCAACGGTATAAATGTATCAAATGTAAATATCTATATGTCTACAGATGGAGGTAAAACTTTTGATACCCCTTTAAAGTTGAATACACCTAATGATGGTTCAGAAGAGGTAACTGCGCCAAATATAGCAGCATTTAAGTGTTTTGTAATGGTAGAGGCGGTAAATAATATTTTCTTTGCAGTCAGTCAAAAAGCATTTTCTGTGGGTGAGTTTGAAGAAATGTGTGAAACAACAGAAGCTAATAATTTGCCCAAAAATATCCCCGACAATAATCCTAGTGGGGTTGTCTCAGAAATTGATATTGCTGCAGACGAAACCATTTCAAAGGTAAATGTAAATGTAGAGGTAGAGCATACATGGATTGGCGATTTGACTATTTGGTTGGAAAGCCCTTTTGGAACTAAAATAAAACTAATTGAAAACCAATGCTTTGGTTCAAGTTATCAAAACATGAATGTAACCTTTACCGATAGTGGTGATGAATTGCTTTGTGATAGTAATGTGCCAGCCATTGCAGGTTTAGTTTTACCATTTCAACCATTGGCAGATTTTGTTGGTGAATCTAGTCTAGGTACTTGGAGGTTGAGAGTAGTAGATGATTCTAATCAAGATGTTGGTACTTTAGTAAACTGGAGTATAGAGTTATGTACAGCAATGCCAAAATTAGGTGTAGATGAACAGGAGTTAGAAAATTTAATGATTTATCCAAATCCTTCCAATGGCGTTTTTGAGGTTTCTTTTAGGTTAGAAGATGAACGAGTAGAAATAAACTTGTTTGATATTTTAGGTAGAAGAGTAAAACATAAAAGTTTTGTAAGCCATGCATTTAAGTTTAATGAAAATATTGATTTTCAAGGAGTGGCTTCTGGGTTGTATATACTGCAAATTAAGAATGGGAATAAAATTAGTGCCAAAAAAGTCCAAATCAAATAAATGTATTATTCTCAAAATATATATTGATAAATAATGTTTTGATATTTTTTCAACAATTTTTCTGAGTAGTTTAAAAAATATTGTATTTTAACCCAAACTTAAAAAACTCAATTTTTTTATTATGAAGAAACTATTAATTGCTATGGTTATGCTTTTTTTTGGAGCGAACTTAATGGCACAAACTACAGTAACAGGAACTGTTACGGATGCAAATACCAATGAACCTCTGCCAGGAGTAAACATAAAAGTAGTTGGTAAACTTGTGGGTACTTCAACCGATTTTGATGGTAATTTTACTTTAGAAGTAAATGAAAACTTACCATTTAGTTTAGAGGTATCGTTTGTGGGTTACACAAATACTACAGTTCAAGTTACAGAAAACAACCAAGTATTAAATATTGCTATTACAGAAAATGCTACCTCTTTAGATGAGGTTGTTGTTTCAGCTTCTAGAACTCCTGAAAGTATTAGAGAATCTCCCGTGTCTATTGAAAGAATGGATGTTCGAGATATCCAAAATACACCAGCACCATCATTTTATGACGGATTAGAGAATTTGAAAGGAGTGCAATTAAATACCAATAGTTTAACATTTAAATCGGTTAATACTAGAGGTTTTGCAACTTTTTCAAATACAAGATTTGTGCAGTTAGTAGATGGTATGGATAGTGCAGCTCCAGCTTTGAATTTTGTAATGGGTAATTTAACAGGTTTAAGTGAATTGGATGTCCAGAGTATTGAATTAATACCCGGAGCATCCTCTGCATTATACGGTGCAAATGCATTTAATGGCTTAATATTTATGACCAGTAAAAATCCTTTTGATTACCAAGGTGCAAGTGCTTATGTAAAAGGGGGGATGACTGTTCAAGATGCGGCTGGAGACAATGGATTTATTGATTGGGGTATGCGTTTTGCACATGCTTTTAGTGATAAATTTGCAGCAAAAGTGTCTTTTTCAATGTTAAAAGGAACAGACTGGATTGCTGAAGATTACACAGATGAGAATGTTCCAGGGAGAACAAGGCTTGATCCAGGATATGATGGGTTAAACGTTTATGGTGATGAAGTGGGAACTCAGTTAGACTTTGATGTGTTAGCAGGTTTACCAATTGGCACCTTAGGTAGTGAATTTGTGACTAGAACTGGTTACGACGATAGAGATTTAGTCAATTACGATGCCCAAAGTGTAAAAGCAGATGTAGCTTTTCATTATCGTCCAACAGGAGGAGATTTAGAACTGATCCTTAACGGTAAAGTAGGTCAAGGAACTACTGTTTATCAAGGTTCTAATAGATACTCTTTAGAAAATTTTAAAATGAATATGGCAAAATTTGAGATTAGAAACTCAGATTTTTATGCTAGAGTTTACCGTGTAGAAGATAAGGCTGGAAACTCTATGGATTCGCGTTTTGCGGGTATCAATATCAACAGACGCTGGAAAGGAGATCAACAATGGTTTGGTGAGTATGCGCAAACCTATATTGGTGCACGTTTAGGAATGATTCCGGGATTGCCAGCATTAGGAGAAGATGAAGCACACCAATTGGCAAGACAGCAAGCACAGATTGGTAGGTTTGAACCAGGTACTGAGGAATTTAATATTGCCAAAGAAGATGTAGTAAATGACCCAGATTTTAATACAGGCGCAAAGTTCTCAGACAATTCTAAAATGTACCAAGCAGAAGGAAACTATAATTTTAAGAGGTTGATTAATGATTGGGCCGATTTACAAGTTGGTGGACAATGGAGAAAATATGAATTGGTTTCTGATGGTTCTATTTTTACAGATACAGATGGAAAACCTATTGATTACTCTGAATACGGTATTTACGGTCAGTTGAGTAAAAAATTAATGGACGAAAGATTGAAATTAACAGGGTCTATTCGTTATGATAAAAATCAAAATTTTGATGGTAATTTTTCTCCAAGAGTTTCAGCAGTATATTCTGCAGGAGCGAAAAGGAATCATAACTTTAGAGCTTCTTATCAAACAGGATTTAGAAACCCAACTACGCAAGATTTATACATTGGTTTAGATGTTGGAAATGCAATTTTGGTTGGATCAGCTCCAGATAACTTAGATAGGTATTTCTCTCGCCCACAATTATTAAGTACCAATGGGCAAGCTTTAGGTTTTGGTACTGATGTAGTTTTACCAGGTAGAGATGCATACGACAATGCATTTACGGTTGCATCAGTTCAGAAATTTTCTGTTACACAAAACCCTGCAGATTTGGAGCAATCAGAGGTGAATTATGTGCAACCTGAAAAAATCGCATCCTATGAATTAGGATATAGAGGTAGTGTTGGAAAACTTTCATTTGATATAAGTGGATACTATAATAGCTATGATGATTTTATCGCAACTAAAAACGTATTGGTTCCGTACTATGGAAATGTAAATCTATCAGATGTGCATCCTGTCCTAGGAATTCCTAATGCTATACTTGCGGTAGCGAATAGAGATTTTAAACCATTTCAGGTGTATACCAACTCTAATGCCGATATAACTTCCTATGGATTTTTGGTGGGAGTTTCTACAAAAGTTTTTGAGAAATTTACTTTAGGAGTAAACTATACCTATTCAAATTTTGATTTTGATGAAAATTCAGACCCAGATTTTGAACCTGGATTTAACACCCCAGAGAATAGTTTTAAAGCATCATTTGGAAGCCAAGAACTTTTCAAAAATTTTGGATTTAATATTACCTATAGATGGCAAGATGAGTATTTATGGCAGTCTAGTTTTGCAGATGGTATGATTGATTCTTTTTCTGTTATCGATGCACAAATTAGTTATGGTGTACCTAGTATCAAATCTGTATTTAAATTGGGAGGCGCTAATTTAGGTGGTACCGAATATACCCAAGCAGTGGGTACAGGATATATTGGTTCTCAATACTATTTATCTTGGGTAATTAACCCGTAGTTAAGCTAAAATATTAAAATTTTCAGACCTCTTTAAAATTTTTTAAAGAGGTTTTTTTTTATATATATTTACAAACCGTTTGGTCAATATTTTTTAATTTCGAAAGAATGAAGAAGGCATTAGTTGTTTTTATTGTTATCATTAGCACTTTAGTATCATGTCGTAATTCAGAAGTTCAAAAAAAAGATTATACCAAACTAGAAGTTTCTAAAATTCAATTGAGCGAGAATTGCCCTCCAGGATTTATGAAAGACGAAAATAATAATTGTGTTGCACGTAATATGTATATGCAATACAAGCCTGAAAATGATGCAGGAGTGGGAGGATTAAAAACAGCTCTGCCAAAAATAAGAGATGGTTTTAGTCCGCAACAAATTGATTTAGGAAGGTACTTGTTTTTTGATCCCGTCTTATCGGCCGATGGAAAAATATCTTGTGCATCTTGTCATGATCCCAATCAAGGGTTTAGCGACGGACAGGCTACAGGCACTGGAATTTATGATACAAAGCTAAAAAGGGCCACCCCTAGTTTATGGAATGTTGCTTATTTTAAAAAGTTTTTTTGGGATGCAAGAGCGGAGACACTAGAAGAACAATTAAAAGGACCTTTATTTGCGAAAGACGAAATGGGTTCAACTCCTGAATTGCTTTTGAAAACCATAAATAATTTACCTGAATACAGACGATTGTTTGCACAAGCATACCCAAATAGAAATGCGAATGACAGCATCAGTATAAATGAAATATATACGTCAATTGCTGCATTTGAAGCATCTCTCATTTCATTAAACAGTAGGTATGACCAATATGCACATGGCTACCATAAAGCATTAAACCAAAAAGAAATTGAAGGTTTAAATGTATTTCGTTCCTTTGTAGCTCGTTGTGCAGAATGCCATACACCGCCTTTATTTTCTAACCAACAAGTTGCAGTAATTGGTACCCCAGAGCCTGATGGTTTGCCTTTAGATCCTGGAGCAGAAATTCCGTTTCACGACAAAACAAGAAGAGGAGGTTTTAAAGTACCGAGTTTGCGTAACATTGCATTAACTGCGCCGTATATGCACTCTGGAAGATTTAAAACACTAAGAGAAGCGGTTGAGTTTTATACCAAAGGTAGAGGACATGCAGTGCCGAAAGGAGAAAATTTATATTTGCATTGGCATATTTGGGAACCAGATTTATCGGATTATGAACTGGATAGATTGGTTGATTTTTTAAAAACACTTACCGATGAGTCGTTCAAACCAAAAGTGCCAGAAGTTTTACCTTCTGAAGTAATATTAAAAACTAAAGAATCTTAAACATAAATTATGGGAAACACAAAAAAATACTCTATTGTCAAAAAAATATTATATACGCTACTAATTCTAGTAATCGGTATTGCAATAGGGTATAAATTTTTTGGTACAAAAAGCAGTAGCACACCAATATTACAAAACACAAACTTATATAGAGGAGTGACAAGCTCTAACCCATCAGATTCTACTAAAGTTTCAGAACCTCAGGAATTTACAGGTAAAATATTTGAAGTAAAAGATGGAGATCTAATTCAGGATGCGGTAAAAAAAGCAAAACCCGGTGATTTGATTCGGGTGTATCCAGGTACTTACTCCGAAACCATATATGTAGATAAAGATAATTTAACCTTTCAAGGCGTAATTGAAGAGGGAGAGTGGCCGGTTTTGGACGGTAAAAAAGAATTGAATGATGCTTTTTTATATTCTGGTAATAAGGAAACTAAATAGTCGATGGTTTCCTGCAATGGTTTTTCGCTCTTTCCTCCAGCTGCATTGGTATGTCCCCCACCAT
>JAUIAA010000136.1 GCA_030425715.1 Bacteroidia bacterium
CACCAAAATAATTAAACTTTTACTTTCTTCTCGCTGTTTTATTTGAAAAATATTTCCAACGGCCTGTTCATTAGTTGCATCACAACCAATACCCCAAACAGTATCTGTAGGGTAAACTATAGTTCCACCAGATTGTATTGCTTTTAAAGCGTTTTCAATTTCTTGATACATTAGTTTAAATTATTTTTAAAAAGCCAATATTTAATATACCTATTTTTTACTCCATTGGCATGTATAGTAGCCAAAATAAAACCTCTAATTCCATCCAAGAAACCTTTTCTAACTATAAAATGTACAAAAAAACGAAATGGTGGTTTTAACAATGTGTGCAATACAGTAACCTTTTTATTTTGTTTTAAAAGTGCTTTGGCTTGCAATGCAGCATATTGATTTAACTTACTGGCATAATGGTCAAAGCCTCGGTACGAATAATGGTCTAGTTTATTTTTTAAGTAACCTATTTCACCATTGAAATCTATAATTTCATGTACCAAATTACCATTGTATTGGCACTTGTCTTTTCTAAACAAGCGAATTACCTTATCACTTTGCCAACCTCCATAATTTATTTTAGTGTCTAAAAAATAAAAATTTCTATAAATATAAAAACCTACCTTATTGGTGTTGTTTTTTACAATTGTTTGTACTTCGTTTTGCAGCTCTTCAGAAAATTTCTCATCCGCATCTAAAATAAATACCCAGTTATTCTTTGCTTGCGAAATGGCATAATTTTTTTGAGAAGAAAAATCATCAAATGTTCTTTGAATTAGTTTAACATTGTGTTGTTTTACAATTTCAACTGTCTTATCGGCACTATAGGAATCAATGACAATAATTTCATCAGCAAATGCAACCAATTGAATAGCATTTTTAATAAATTTCTCTTCGTTAAAAGTTGGTATTATTGCCGTTATCATTCTCTAGACTCCTTACTCTCATTTTAAGTTAGCAAAAATAGTAAAACTAGGGTTTTAGATTACATAGTAAAAGAATTATATTCTGTACTGCTTAAATAAAATTTATAAATTGAAAAGGATATAAATACTATGCTGAGTTGATGTAAAATACTTGACAACTCACACGGTTTTGCAAAAAACAGGAGTGATTATATTTGATTGATTAAAATTTTAAGTAATTTCGATTTCAATTTATTAGCGAAGCCTTATGAACTTTAAATTTCCGTGGAAAAAAACCTTAAATTCTAATCAAGTATATGTTTCCTATGATGCCCATAGAAATAACTTGGGCGATATTTTAAGTCCTATAATTGCTGATCATTTTGGAGTAAAAAAGGTGGTGAGAATCTCAAAAAGAAATTGCCACAAGTTTGAACATTATTTTATGATAGGCTCTATCTTGCAAAGGTGTACAAAAAATTCAATTATTTGGGGAAGTGGATTTATCGCACAAGATTCGGTTTGTAAAGAACCTCCTAAAAAAGTAATTGCAGTAAGAGGACCCTTGACAAGAAAAAAATTACTAGAAAAAAATATTGAATGCCCTGAAATCTATGGAGATCCTGCCTTATTATTACCCGAAGTTTATCCTGCTAAAGATAACACTGCAAAATATAAATTAGGAATTATTCCGCATTATTTAGACAAGAGCAATACTTGGTTAAAAAATAATTTTTCCAACAATCCAGAAATCAAAATTATTGATATCCAAAATAAAGACCCGCTTAAAGTTGTGGATGAAATGTTGTCTTGTGAAAAAATTATTTCGAGTTCTTTACATGGGATTATCATTGCCGATGCCTATAAAATACCTTCTGTTTGGATACAGTTTGACAAACCTTTAGAAGGTGGTAGGTTTAAGTTTCAAGATTATTTTCTATCTGTAAATAGAACTGTAGAAGGCCCATTATTGTTTAGCAATTTTAAAAATTTAGAAGATATACTAAAGGTTTTTACACCCTATGAAATAAGCATTGATTTAGAACGTTTAAAAAAATCCTTTCCTTTCTAAACCATCGATTTCCGATAAATGATTGAAAACAAAAAAATACACCCCAACTCTAAATTAGTTCATCAAGATTTTTTGCAAATTATTGAAAAATTCCAATCATCAGGTACCGTAATTGATGATAGGGGGAGAAATTTAATCAAAACTTTTGAAGTTAAGAATCAAATTGTAAATGTAAAATCGTTCAAAACACCACATTTAATCAATCAAATAGCCTATAAGTACTTTAGAAAATCCAAAGCAGAACGCTCGTTTGAATATGCCTGTATTTTACAAGAAAAAAAAATCAACACACCACAACCATTAGCCTACTATACTTATTCCAATATATTAGGCTTGACAACCAGTTATTATTTTAGCCATCATTTAAAATACGATTTTACCTATAGAGAACTTAGAGAAAAACCTAGGCTTCCAGACTTTGAACATATTTTAAGAGCGTTTACCAAATTTACATTTGACCTGCACGAAAAAGGAGTTTTTTTTAAAGACCATTCAGCGGGGAATACGCTTATTGTAAAGCATAAAGAAAATTACGATTTCTACCTAATTGACCTTAATAGAATGGGCTTTTATGAGTTGGATTTCGATGCTAGAATGAAAAATTTTGCAAAACTCACAGAAGATGATGAAATGGTGAAAATCACTAGTGATACCTATGCTAAATTAATACACCAACCTTATACAGTAGTTTACCACAAAATGTGGGAGGAAATTCACAAGTTTAGAAAAAAATATAACAGAAGAACAAAAGCCAAAGCAAAATATTTAAAATAAATTACCTTGGCCTTTAATTTTACACTATCCTTTGTTTAAACGGCTACATTGTATTCGCGCAAAGCATCATTTAATGATGTTTTTTTATTGGTACTATCCTTTCTTTTACCAATAATTAGTGCGCAAGGCACATTGAAATTACCTGCCGGAAATGCTTTGGTATAACTACCTGGGATTACCACCGATTTTGCTGGTACTCTACCCTTCAATTCTACTGGTGAATCTCCAGTTACATCAATTATTTTTGTAGAAGCTGTTAGTACAACATTGGCTCCTAAAACTGCTTCCTTCTCCACTCTAACACCTTCCACTACGATACATCTTGAACCTACAAATACATTATCTTCAATAATTACTGGCGCAGCCTGTAAAGGCTCTAAAACGCCACCAATTCCTACTCCACCACTTAAATGAACATGCTTACCAATCTGCGCACAACTTCCTACGGTAGCCCAAGTGTCAACCATAGTTCCTTCGTCAACATAGGCTCCAATATTTACATAACTTGGCATTAAAATGGTGCCTTTTGAAATATAAGCTCCATGTCGTGCAACTGCATGAGGCACTACTCTTATTCCTTTTTCTTGATACCCGCGTTTTAACGGAATTTTATCGTGGTATTCAAAAATACCTGCTTCTAAGGTTTCCATTTTTTGAATTGGAAAATACAATACAACTGCCTTTTTTACCCATTCGTTTACCTGCCAATCATTGTGTAATGGCTCTGCTACCCTAAGTGTCCCTTCGTCTAATAATTGCACTACCTTTCTTATGGTGTTTTGTACATTTTCGTCTTGTAATAAACTCCTATCTTCCCAAGCTTTTTCTATAGTTTTTCTTAAATTTTCCATGTATTCAAATTTGAAGAGCAAATATAAACAGCCTAAACAAAAAAATATATTTTTAATTTGTTTTCTTTATTACAAAAAGAGGTAAATTTGCCAAAATTTGAACAAATGGGGCGAATACTCGCTTTTGATTATGGAACCAAACGAATTGGACTTGCAGTTACCGATGAATTACAAATTATTGCTTCTGGTTTAACCACAGTAAATACAAGCGAAATTTTTATTTATTTAAAGAAATATTTAGCAGCAGAACAGGTTGAATTATTTGTAATTGGTGAACCTAAGCAAATGAATAATTCTGCTTCGGAAAGTGAAAAACATATCCAACCATTTATCAAAAAATTAAAACAACAATTTGGGCATATTCCCATTAAAAGAGTGGATGAGCGTTTTACCTCAAAAATGGCATTTCAAACCATGATTGATAGTGGTTTAAAAAAGAAACAACGCCAAAATAAAGCTCTTGTGGATGAAATTAGTGCCACTATAATTTTACAGAGTTATCTGTACCATAAAAATTAAAAAAATGATTTTACCTATTGTAGCATATGGCGATCCTGTTTTACGAAAAGTTGCTAAAAATATTGATGCCAACTATCCTAAAATAAAGGAGTTGATTGAAAATATGAAAGAAACCATGTACAATGCTAGTGGCGTTGGGTTAGCTGCTCCTCAAATTGGTAAGGACATCCGTTTGTTTGTAATTGATGCATCACCATTTTCTGAAAATGAGGAATTGGAAGAAGAAGAAAGAGCTTTTTTAAAAGATTTTAATCAGGTTTTTATCAATGCAAAAATCATTGAAGAAGAGGGGGAAGAATGGGAATTTAACGAAGGTTGTTTAAGTATTCCAAATATCAATGAAGATGTATCGAGAAACGAAACCATTCATATAAAATATTTGGATGAAAATTTTGAGGAAAAAGAAGAAACCCTTGGTGGTTTGGCTGCCCGTATCTTTCAACATGAATACGACCATATTGAAGGCATTTTATTTACTGATAAATTATCTTCACTTAAAAAAAGATTATTAAAAAAGAAACTAGAAAATATATCCAAAGGAAAAGTAGATGTAGCCTACAGAATGCGTTTCCCAAATTTAAAAAAATAAAAATATTATGACATTAGATAAAATTGTAGCCATTAGCGGAAAACCTGGCTTATTTGAAATTAAATCACAAACCAAAGGTGGTGTTATTGTAGAATCTTTAGAAGACAAAAAAAGGTTTCCTGTAAATTCTGTGCAAAATATTAGCTCGTTAAGCGATATCGCTATTTACACTTATGAAACAGAAATTCCATTAAAAGAAGTCTTTACCAGCATGCATCAAAACACAGAGGGTAAAGAAGCATTAAGTCATAAATCAAATGCAAATGATTTAAAAAATTACTTTTTAGAGGTATTACCAAATTATGACGAAGAAAGAGTTTATGTTTCCAACATTAAAAAAATAGTGCAGTGGTTCAACATTTTGGTTGCCAATAACTTTGATTTTTCAACACTTATTGAAGAGGAGAAAGAAGAAAAAGCCGCCGAATAATTAGTATGCAAAACCGAAAAGATCAATTAGAAGCCTTTGGTAAATTGTTGGATATCATGGATGAAATTCGAGAGAAATGTCCGTGGGATCAAAAACAAACACTTCAATCGTTAAGACATTTAACCATTGAAGAAACTTATGAACTAGGCGATGCTATTTTAGATAATGATCTTAGCGAAATTAAAAAAGAACTTGGCGATTTATTATTGCATATCGTATTTTATGCAAAAATTGCTTCGGAAACAAATCATTTTGACATTGCCGATGTAATTCAAGGCATCAATAACAAATTAGTACATCGGCATCCCCATGTTTTTGGTGATGTAAAAGCGGAAACGGAAGAAGAAGTAGCTAAAAACTGGGAAAAATTAAAACTTAAAGAAGGCAAAAAATCTATACTAGAAGGCGTTCCAAAATCCTTACCCGCCCTTGTTAAAGCAAGTAGAATTCAGGATAAAGCTGCTTCTGCGGGATTTGACTGGGAAAACGCAAAACAAGTTTTTGAAAAAGTACAAGAAGAAATTCAAGAACTAAAAGAAGAAGTGGAGCACAATAACATCGAAAAAACAGAAGCCGAATTTGGGGATGTGCTATTTTCGTTAATTAACTATGCTCGTTTTATCCATGTTGACCCAGAAAGTGCATTGGAAAGAACCAATAAAAAGTTTATCAAGCGTTTTCAATTTATTGAAAAGGAGGTTGCCAAAGCAGGAAAAAACCTCGCTCATCTAAGTTTGGACGAAATGGATATTTATTGGGAAAAATCGAAAGATTATTACCATTAGGTCAAAAAACGGAAAGCTTAGGTAATAAATTTAAAATAATCTTTTAAAACCTGATCATTCAATGCTGATGGGGTAAATATTTCTAATAGTTTTGGCTTATCCGATTTTTTGTAAAAACTTTCCAAACTTTTGTCTAACCCTTCTTCCTCTTTAGCGAC
>JAUIAA010000137.1 GCA_030425715.1 Bacteroidia bacterium
TAAAGATACGAAAAAAACAATTATCACACTGCAAATAAGACGATTACGAGTTAGGCGTAATATGGAGAAATCAAAATATAAACCAAAACACCACTAATGGCAACATAAAGCCATAAAGGGAAGGTAATTTTTGCAATTTTTCTATGTCGCTTTATATCATTGGTAATTCCTCTAAAAAAGGTGATTAAAACAAATGGAATTACTGCGATAGAAAGTAAAATATGACTTATTAAAATAAAATAATACACGTATTTTATTGGACCTTGACCTTGAAAAGTAGTAGAATCTGAAGTCATGTGATATAATACGTAAAGCACTAAAAATATAGCCGAAAGTACCATTGCGCTTATCATTAGTTGCTCGTGTAATTCTCTTTTTCCATTTTTAATCGCCCAAACCCCGACGGCTAAAGTTAAAGCAGTAAATGCATTTATACTTGCGTAAATAGGGGGTAAAAAAACTGGTAATTCGTAGTCTATTTTAATCCCGAAAAGGATTGCTACTACTAATGGAATTGCAACAGATAAAACAATTACCAATCGATTATATTTTTTTTCTACATTGTTCAAAACCTACTTATTCCTTTAGTAAAATTGCAATATCTTCTTTTAACCATTGTACTTGTTCCGCATCTAAGCCATCATAAAATTTAATTGGATTTTCGGTATCTCCCAACTTTGTGGTTCTAGAACGTAAAAATCCATTTTTATCAATTAAAGCAAATAAACCAGAATGTTCAAACCCTCCTTCGGCTTCTTTATTTTCACCTGCATATAGTTTAAATCCTTGGTTTGAAAATTGATAAATAGCTTCTTTCTCACCTGTTAAAAAATGCCAATTTTTTAAAGTTGCTCCATGTTTAATTGCGTAAGCTTTTAAAACTTCTGGTGTGTCTCTTTTTGGGTCAATACTTACCGATGCCATACCAAATGCAGGATTGCCATAATACTCGTTTTGGATTTTTAACATACTGGCATTCATTTTAGGGCAAATGGTTGGGCATGAAGTAAAGAAAAACTCTAGTACATATACCTTGTTCTCGTAATCTTTATTCGTAATTTCTTTTTGATTTTGGTCTATAAAAGAAAAATCTGGCACTTTTTCAAATTGCACCAACTCTTTGGTGTTTACTTTATTGGCTATTTTAGGCAAAGCCCAAATACCAAAAAGAAGTATTACCAATGCTACAATGATATAAGAATTTTTTTTCATGGTTTAAATTTCTCTTTTATTTTCTTTTAAAGCTCGTCTATATTCTGCTAATAAAACTTTTACATCATCTACCATTTTTTGATGTATTGGTGCAACATCTTCGGCAAAATAGCCATATAACATCCCATCTTTAGCATCTTCATCATCATTTCTACCACGTAAATTCATGTCTCTGTCTACAATAAAAGCATAGGGTGTGTACATATGCTGGTCTAGGCTATAAGTTGTTTGTAAACCATTAAATACATGTTGTACTTCCTCTTTAGAGCCATAAACAAAATACCATTTTTCAATATCAAAAATTGCGCCTAATTCTTTTTTTAACTGATTTGCTTTGGATTCGGCTCCTTTTGGTAATACTATTACCATTTGAAAATTTTTATACCCGTAAAAGTGTTTATAAATTTTTTCGTTTAGATTTAACGCATTGGTTTTGTGTTGCAACAAATCATCGCCTAAAAAGCAAACGATCGAAATTTTATCGTCTAAAGAAACTTTTTTTGAGGAGTTCAATTGATCTACATCCTGTACTTTGGTTGTAAGTACTGGTAATTTTGCAAAATCATTGGTTCCTGTTATTAAAAACAAATAAAAAATTAAAGGACCAAAAAATAAGATGGCCAAAATTAGCTTATTGCTCTTTTTAGTCTGTTTCATAAATTTACTATAAAGGTATAAAAAAAGCGTTCTGAACAATCAAAACGCTTTGTGATTTATTTTTTATAAACTACATATAAGTCCATCTTGTCCATTCTTTGCCCACTTCGTACAAAGCATCTCCTTCGTGTAAAACAAAATAAGATAAAACACAAATTAAAAATACAATTGGCCAAACAATTGCTCTTCTCAACCAAGTTTTTTCATCATTTAAATGCATAAAATACCAAGCGATACCGTAGGCTTTAACTAAGGTAAGGATTAAGAATATCCAATTTAATAAGCTTGTACCTAAAAATACAGTTAAATTTAAACTTGCTGGTTTTGAAATTCCTAGAATTACTTCTACAATAGTTATAACAGATAAGAAAGCAAATACTTTCCAAATTAATGCTGTATGCGATTTAGCGTGTGACATTTATAGTGATATTTTTTAAATTAAATAGAAGAATGTAAATACGAATACCCAAACTAAATCGACAAAGTGCCAATAAAGTCCAACCTTTTCAACCATTTCGTAATGACCTCTATGCTCGTAAGTACCAATGATTACGTTAAAAAAGATAATTATATTAATTAAAATACCTGAAAATACGTGAAAACCGTGAAATCCTGTAATAAAGAAAAAGAAATCAGCAAATAAAGTCTCTCCATATTCATTTTCGTGCAAATTAGCACCTCTAACTACATGGGTTGCTTGTGCTAAAAGTTTATTGGCTTCATCGCGAGAAACAATAGTTTTTTGCTTGGTATCTAGGTTAAGTAATTCTGTACGTAAAGCAATTTCTGGGTGTTTTGCAAAACCCTCTTTTACCTGCTCTAAAGTTACTGGTGGTAACGCTGCTTCTGACTCAAACCAAAGTCCTTTATCTTTTGTCTGTCTAATTCTATCGCTATGTGCGGAAGATGAAAAGCTTTCTAAGGCAATTTGATGACCACTTCCATCAACAAATTGTACTACTTTACCATCTGCTAGTTTTACTGCGCCGTAGTTACCTCCAATAAAGTTTTTCCACTCCCAAGCTTGTGAACCCAAGAAAATTAAACCTCCAATAATGGTTAAAAGCATATATAAAATTACTTTATTTTGTTTCATATGCTTTCCTGCATCTACAGCCAACACCATAGTTACAGAAGAGAAGATTAAAATAAAGGTCATAAATGCAACATAGTACATAGGGTAAATTCCATGTATAAATGGAACGTGGGTAAATACCTCATCGGCAATTGGCCAAGAATCGATAAATCTAAAACGAATAAATCCGTAAGCTCCTAAAAATCCCGAGAATGTAAGTGCATCCGACATGATAAAGAACCACATCATCATTTTTCCATAGCTAGCTGCAAAGGGTTTGTTTCCTCCACCACTCCAAGAATTTCCTTTTGAGGATTCAGCAATAGTTGCCTCCATATAAATTTGGTTGTATTTAATTAATCAATGAATAATATTTTTGAACAAATAAATGAAATATATCACCTTTTTGATAAAAGGCAAAAATAAAAAAATATATTATATATAAAATCAATAAACACTAAAAAGTGTATTTATCCAATAAAATAAAAAAACAAGAAGAGATATACCCATAGCACATCTACAAAATGCCAAAAAATTGCGCCTAAATCTAAACCTAAATAACTGTTTGCATTATACTTACCTCTTGTGTTTTGATATAATACTCTTAAAAGCACAACAATTCCTACCAATATGTGTACCATATGAGAAATGGTAATAACATATAAAAAGGAGGAAGAAACATTACTTTGCTTTCCTGTAAAGTACAAACCAGCTTCAATTAATTGTGAAAAACCTTGAAATTGGAAATACACAAATGCCAAACCCAAAATTAAGGTCGTTATTAATAAGCTTGTAGTTTGTTTTCTATTGTTTTTTTTGATTGCTTTTTTTGCAAAAAAGAAAGTAATACTACTAAGTATAATCAAGAGGGTACTGATATAAAATGCTGATGGTAACTCAAAAGTAACCCAATCTTCTCTACTTTTACTTACCACATAAGCACTGGTCAATCCTGCAAACATCATGGTCATGCTAATCATAGACACCCATAACATTTGTTTATACGATTTGTTTTTTACTGTATTTTCCATCTTTTAATGTAGAAATTTATCAATTACATAAATAATTTGAATCACTGTAATGTACAATACACTAGACAACATTAATTTTCTTGCTATTGTATCTGTTTGTTCTTTGTGGAGTTTAATTCCGTAATACAACATCAATAAGCCAAAAAGGAAAACCAATATTGCTGAAATAGGTAAAAGATATAAATCTCCTGTTACCCTAAAAACAGGAACTATGGATACCAATAACATAAATATGGTATAGATAATTATAAGTTTACTTGCCTTCTTATTTTTTTCACCTGTTGGTAGCATGTTAAACCCTGCCTTTTTATACTCCTCAAATTGTAACCAGCCAATAGCCCAAAAATGTGGGAACTGCCAAAAAAACTGTATCATAAACAACATTCCAGCTTCAATACCAAATTTTCCGGTTGCTGCTACCCATCCTAACATAAAGGGAATAGCACCTGGAATGGCTCCTACAAATACAGCCAAAGGTGTAATTGGTTTTAATGGTGTATAAGCGCTGGTGTATAAAAATATAGAAATTGCGCCGAATAATGCAGTTTTTGCGTTGATGCTGTACAGCAATAATATTCCAACAATGGTTAAGATTACTGCAATAACCATAGCCGCATTTACAGAGATTCTTCCTGTTGGTACTGGGCGATCTTTGGTGCGTTGCATCAATGCATCGGGCACTCTTTCAATAATTTGGTTAAAAGCATTAGAGGCTCCAACCATACAGTATCCACCGATTAACAAAACCAATAAGGTTTGGTAATTGATTTGATCTGCCGCTAAAAGGTATCCTGCCAAAGAAGAAAAGACCACACTAATAGATAACCCTACCTTTGTAAGTTGTTTAAAATCACTCCAAACGGAATGTTTTGGGACTGTTAATTCTTTGTTTTTCAAAACCTAAATTTACCTTGCTAAAAATCGCTGCAAATATATCTATTAATTAAGTACTGACAATAAAAAAATAAAGCAAAAAAATTTACGAAAAGGCTTTGCGATTTATGAAAATGTATTAAATTTGCGCTCGCAATTACAAACAATAATACGTTCTTTAAGATACGTTTTTGCGAAAGTAGCTCAGGGGTAGAGCATCACCTTGCCAAGGTGAGGGTCGCGGGTTCAAATCCCGTCTTTCGCTCTGAAAACTTTCTTGAAAAATAAGTCGAGATGCTGAAGTGGTGGAATTGGTAGACACGTTGGACTTAAAATCCAATGGCCATTATGGCCGTGCGGGTTCAAGTCCCGCCTTCAGTACTGAAAAAAGCCGAAACATTTGTTTCGGCTTTTTTATTTTCATTACACAATGTATTTAACTAAAAAAAGCCCTCAACATTGAGGGCTTTTTTTATTTCAAAAGATTCACTAATTAGTGACCTCCTTTTAATTCTTTAGCTTTTTCGTCTACTTTATCAGCAGCTTTGTTGGCAGCATCGTTTACAGCGTCAGCAGCATTATCTACAGCCTCTCCAGCAGCATCAACCGCATCGTTAGCAGCACCTTCAACTGCATCAGCAGCATCGTTTACAGCGTCACCAGCAGCATCAACCGCATTGTCCACAGCTTCGCCAGCTTCCTCTGCAGCGTCTTCAACAGCATCACCTGCATCTTCCATTGCTTCTTCAGTAGCATCAACAGCATTTTCTACAGCTTCCTCTGCAGAATCAGCTTTTTTCTCATCTCTACAAGATGTGAAAGAAATACTTAAGGCTAATAAGAAAGCAACACTTAATAATAATTTTTTCATTAGTTTAAAGTTTTAGTGTTAATTAATAGTGCGAATTTAACAACAAATTTTGAATGTTAATTATTTTTTTTAACATTTTTTAACATTGTTATCAACGGCACTTTCAGGACTATATACGTAAGTAATCCATAATTTGGATTACGGATCCCGTATTTTTTTCGATAAAATTATAATTTTTTCTTCCAGACTCTTCTCTAAAGACTTGATTGTTCATTAACTTGTTCGTTATCAAGGTAAAGGATTCTGAATCCTTCACCGAAAACATACCACCAATTTCAATCATGATTTTGGCTTCGGGAAA
>JAUIAA010000138.1 GCA_030425715.1 Bacteroidia bacterium
ACCCCTCTATAGTGGCCGTAAATATCTCCGAGTCTTTTTTTACTAATTCTTACTTGGGCATCATTATCTGTAAACCAATCTATTTCTCGGTGCAAAATAATTCCCTTTTGCATTTCTTTAGGATAGATTTCATATTTATTTCCTTTCACACTATCTGCAATAAATCCTCCAATTCTAATTAAATCGTTGGATCCAGACAAGTATATGTGTGCTAAAAAATTCATAAAGGCAAATTGATTTACGGCTGCAAAAGGTATGAAAAATAAATGACCAAGACTTATAATGAATTTTGTTAAATTGATAAAAAAGACAATAATATTTAATAATTTTGTAACCATGCTGGATGATTTCTCTCCGAAAGAAGGAATTTTAAATTTTTAAAATTAAATTCATTTTTTTATGATTGCTACAGAAAACAATGCGACCAACAAAGCCATTGCTTTAGAAAACAAATATGGTGCCCACAATTACCACCCGTTACCAGTAGTTTTACAGAAAGGAGAAGGTGTTTATGTTTGGGATGTCGAAGGGAAAAAGTATTTTGATTTCTTATCGGCTTATTCCGCTGTAAATCAAGGGCATTGTCATCCAAAAATTATCAAAGCTTTGCAAGAGCAAGCGTCAAAACTTACCTTAACATCTAGAGCTTTTTTTAACGATAAGTTGGGTAATTACGAAGAGTATATGTCGAACTATTTTGGTTTTGACAAAATTTTACCCATGAATACTGGTGCAGAAGCAGTAGAAACTGCTATTAAGTTATGCAGAAAATATGCCTATGAAAAAAATGGTATTGCAGAAGATAAGGCAAAAATTGTCGTTTGTGAAAATAATTTTCATGGAAGAACTACCACAATTATATCTTTTTCGAATGATGAAGAGGCTCGTAGAAATTTTGGACCTTATACTCCAGGATTTGAAAAAATACCTTATAATGATTTAGAAGCCCTAGAGCTAACTTTAAAAAATACTGAAAATATTGCAGGTTTCTTAGTAGAACCCATTCAAGGGGAAGCTGGGGTATATGTACCTTCTGAAGGTTACTTACAAAAAGCAAAAGCACTTTGTGAAAAATACAATGTATTGTTTATAGCAGACGAAGTGCAAACAGGAATTGCAAGAACCGGAAAACTTTTGGCGGTACATCACGAAAATGTAATACCTGATATTTTAATTTTAGGAAAAGCTTTATCTGGTGGAGTATATCCAGTATCTGCGGTATTAGCAGATAATAATATTATGGAGGTAATCAAACCTGGTCAACATGGCTCAACTTTTGGTGGAAATCCTTTAGCGGCAGCAGTTGCAATGGCAGCTCTAGAGGTAATTACCGATGAAAATCTTGCTGAGAATGCCGAGAATTTAGGAAATATATTTAGAAGGGAATTACAAGAATTTGCAAAATCTAACCCGATAATAAAAATTGTTAGAGGTAAAGGTTTACTAAATGCAATTGTAATTGACGATACCGAAGATAGCTCAACAGCCTGGGACATTTGCATAAAATTAAGAGATAATGGATTATTGGCAAAACCCACACATGGTAATATTATTAGGTTTGCCCCGCCTTTGGTGATGAACGAAAATCAACTTTATGAGTGTTTGGATATTATAAAGAAGACTATTCAAGAATTTTAACCCAAAAAAAAAGCGAGATTTTCATCTCGCTTTTTTAATATCCATCAGTAAGGCGTTGTAATTTCACCTTATTCAACAACTTTATTTTTTTACCTTTTAACTCTATAAATTCAAGCTTTTTAAATTCTGATAAAAGTCTAATCGTAGATTCTGTTGCGGTACCAATGGCATTGGCAATTTCTTCTCTTGTTAAGGTAACCGAAATAAAACCATCAGCATCTACTCCAAAAATTTTTTCAAAAAACAATAGAGATTCTGCTAGTCTTTCTTTTACATTTTTTTGTGCCATATTGGCCAATGAAGCATTGGCTTCATCTAAATCTTCACAAATAGATTTTGTTATTTCATAGGAGAATTGCGCATTTTTTTTAAATAACTCTAATATCTCATCTTTAGGTATAAAACACACATCCATATCTTCTAAAGCAGTAACTGTAAGATGTGCTACAGAATTACTAATTACCGATCTATGCCCAACTATTTCTCCTTTTTTTAAAAACCTAACAATTTGCTCTTTGCCATTTGGTGCCAATTTAGAAAGTTTACATTTACCATTACGTAAACAGTAAACCCCTTTTAGGTCACTCCCTTCACTAAAAATAGTATTGCCCTTATCAAAATGTAAAGTCTTTTTCTTTCTATTGATTTGCTTTAACTCTTCAGCATTAACCGCTTGCAGCGAGTTTAAATCACGAATTACACATTGTTCACAATTAAAGGACATATTATAGTATTTAACTACCACAAAACTATATAAAATATGATATTTATCATTTTTTTATATAACTTTTTTATGTGAACTTTGCTCTAAGCAACAAAATTATATGTTTAAGAATACTTGCTACCACTGTGGCTCTGATTGTGAGAAAGATACTTTAAAATTTGACGATAAACTATTTTGTTGTAATGGTTGTAAAACAGTTTTTGAGATATTAAACCAGCACGAATTAACTTGTTATTATGATTTAGAAGCTAGTCCGGGAGCAATTCCTAAAGAAATAAACGGCAAATTTGACTATTTAGAAAATATTGATATTGCCAAAAAAATCACCTCCTTTAACGACTGCAATACCACAGTTGTTAATTTTTACATACCACACATTCACTGTAGTTCTTGCATTTGGATTTTAGAAAACTTAAACAAATTAAATACTGGTATTAAATTGGCTTTGGTAAATTTTCCCAAAAAAGAAGTGAGAATTACTTTTAAAAATGAAGAAGTTAATTTAAAAGAAGTTGCAGAATTAATTACATCTATTGGATATGAACCCTATGTTAGCTTAGAAGATGAAGAAATTGCCAAATCTAAAATTGACAGAAAATTAATTTATCAAGTTGCCGTTGCTGGTTTTGCTTTTGGAAATGTAATGCTACTCTCTTTTCCAGAATACTTTGATGTAGATGAGTTTTGGCTAAATAGATTCAAACCTTTTTTTAGAGGTTTAATGTTATTGTTGTCCTTACCCGTTCTAATTTACTCTGCCAAAGATTATTTTATTTCGGCATACAAAGGCTTACGTAACAAAATATTAAACATCGATGTCCCCATCGCATTAGGTATTTTAGTTTTGTTTTTAAGAAGTGCTTATGAGGTTTTAACAAGTACTGGACAAGGTTATTTTGATAGCTTAACAGGATTGGTGTTCTTTTTGCTTTTAGGAAAAATATTTCAGCAAAAAACCTATGGATTTTTATCGTTTGAAAGAGATTACAAATCCTATTTTCCAATTGCCATTACCAAAATCAATAAAGATAAAAGTCAGGAAAACATTGCGGTTCACGATATAAAAAAAGGAGACAGATTACTAATTAGGAATGAAGAAATTATACCTGTAGATGGTATTTTACTAAATGGTGATGCCTTATTAGATTATAGCTTTGTTACTGGAGAATCAATGCCTGTACATAAAAATTCTGGCGATAAATTATTTGCAGGCGGAAAGCAAACCAATGGTGCTATTGAAATGGAAGTTTTACACGCAGTATCGCAAAGTTATTTAACACAGTTGTGGAGCAATGATGTTTTTCAAAAAAATACTGAAAAAGATATCAAATCACTTACCGATTCTATCAGTCAACATTTTACCATCATTATTTTAACCATTGCACTTATCTCAGGGATTTACTGGTATTTTGTTGATAAAACTGTAGCTTTTCAAGTGGTTTCTGCTATTTTAATCATCGCGTGTCCGTGTGCACTTGCCTTATCTGCACCCTTTGCCTTAGGAAATATGATTCGAATTTTTGGAAAAGAAAAATTTTATCTAAAAAATACCACTGTAATAGAAGCTATGGCAAAAATCAAAGCTTTGGTATTTGACAAAACTGGAACTATTACTGCCAATAATGACAATCATATTGATTATAAAGGAGTAGAACTGAGTAAATTAGAATTACAACAAATCAAGTCCGTTTTACGAGCTTCTAATCATCCATTAAGTAGAATGCTTTTTGATAGTTTAAAGGCAGATGCTAGTTTTAAAGCCACAAATTTTGAAGAAATATTAGGAAAAGGTTTAGTAGGAATGGTTGATGATATGCAAATTCAATTAGGATCCCCAAATTTCGTAAACGAAGTAGAAACGGAGCAAAACCAGACTGCTATATTTGTTAAAGTAAATGGTAATTTAAAAGGTAAATTTATCTTTAACAATAAATACAGAAAAGGACTTCAAAATACTTTTAAGGAGCTTTCAAAAACAATGCATATCAATATATTATCTGGTGATAATGAAGGTGAAAAATTAAAATTAAAAAGCATGCTGCCTATAGGTTCTAATATTTTGTTCAACCAAAAACCTGAAAATAAACTAGAATACATCAAATCACTACAAAAAAACAACCAAAAAGTCATGATGTTTGGCGATGGGCTCAATGATGCTGGGGCATTGGCACAAAGTAATGTTGGTGTTGCCATATCTGAAAACATAAATGTATTCTCCCCCGCTTGTGATGCAATTTTAGCTGCAGAAAAATTTGAAAAATTACCTGCATTTTTAAAACTATCACATAAAACAATTGGCATTATAAAAATAAGTTTCCTCATTTCTTTTTTATACAATATCATTGGCTTAGGCTTTGCCGTTACAGGAAATCTATCGCCAATTATTGCTGCGATTCTCATGCCAATAAGTTCTATTTCGGTAGTTTTATTTGTTACCATAAGCACAAACATATTGGCAAAAAAAATGTTATATTAGCAATTGTTAAGATTTTTTGAAGAACTTTTTCAAAACATGATAATTATCATGTTTGTAAAAGTTAAAATTTTCTTAATTTGTTCTCACTAAAAATTCAGTAATGGATATCATTTTTATGCTAATCATTGCAAGTTTAATTATTGCAATTATCTTTTTTATACTTTTCGTTAAATCAGTTAAATCTGGCCAGTACGACGATGTTTATACACCATCTGTACGGATGCTATTTGACGATGAATTAGTTAAAGAACAAACTACTAAAAAATCTAACTAAATTAATTAATCACTAACTAAATTTATCTAATGGAAAAAGAACGATTTTATTATGACAACAAGATTGTCAAAATGTTTCTGATTGCAACCGTTGTTTGGGGTATAGTAGGTATGTTAGTAGGGCTAATGGTAGCCTTTCTTTTTATTTTCCCAAATTATATGGAAGGAATCTCATGGCTGAGTTTTGGTCGACTAAGACCTTTGCATACCAATGCTGTGATTTTTGCTTTTGTGGGCAACAGTATTTTTATGGGTGTTTATTATTCTTTACAAAGGCTGCTAAAGGCTAGGATGTTTAGTGATACCCTTAGTAAAATTCATTTTTGGGGTTGGCAGCTCATTATTGTTGCCGCAGCAATTACCTTACCTCTAGGGTTAAACAGCTCTAAAGAATACGCAGAATTAGAATGGCCAATTGATATTGCCATTACTTTAATTTGGGTGGTCTTTGGTATCAATATGATTGGTACAATTTTCACAAGAAGACAACGCCATATTTATGTAGCTATCTGGTTTTATTTGGCCACATTTATTACCATTGCGGTTTTACATATTTTTAATAACCTAGAAATACCCGTTTCCGCATTTAAAAGTTATTCTGTTTATGCAGGAGTACAAGATGCCTTGGTACAATGGTGGTACGGCCATAATGCCGTAGCTTTTTTCTTAACCACTCCTATTTTAGGTTTGATGTATTACTTTGTACCTAAAGTTGCCAATAGGCCAGTATATTCTTATCGATTATCCATCATCCACTTTTGGTCATTGATATTTATTTATATCTGGGCTGGTCCGCATCACTTATTATATACCGCATTACCAGAATGGGCTCAAAATTTAGGAACCGTATTTTCTATCATGCTAATTTTCCCATCTTGGGGAGGTATGATTAACGGTTTGCTAACCT
>JAUIAA010000139.1 GCA_030425715.1 Bacteroidia bacterium
ACCTTAGAGATGCTTACAGAAAATATGCCATATGATGGTTTATTTTTAGACATACATGGTGCCATGAGTGTTGTTGGATTAGATGATGCGGAAGGTGATTTTATTGAAAGAATTAGAGCAGTAATAGGTACCAAAACAATCATTTCTACCTCAATGGATTTACATGGTAATGTGTCTGAGCGTTTAGCAAAACATTCTGATATCATTACCTGTTACCGAATGGCACCACATGAAGATGCTTTAGAATCTAAACAACGTGCAGTTGATAATTTATTGGAACGAATTGAAAATGGCAAAGGCAAACCTAAATATAAGGCTTGGATACCAGTTCCTATCTTATTACCTGGCGAAAAGACAAGTACTCGAATAGAGCCTGGAAAAAGTTTATATGCCAAAGTTGACCCAATAAGTAAAGAAGAAGGAATTGTAGATGCCGCGATTTGGATTGGTTATGCTTGGGCGGACGAGCCGAGAAATCATGCCGTTGTTATGGTTACAGGTGACGACAAAGAAAAAGTAGCTAAGAAAGCTGAGTATTTAGCCCAAAGTTTTTGGGAGGTTAGAAATGAATTTGATTTTGTAGCTCCTACAACCACCTTAGAAGAAAGTTTAAAATTTGCATTTAAAAGTGATAAAAAACCATATATGATTAGTGATATGGGAGATAACCCAACTGCAGGAGGCGCAGGTGATGTTACTTGGACAATAAATGAACTATTAAAACAACAAGAATTTAAATCTTCTAAAGGAAAATCACTTATTTATGCTTCCCTACCTGATTCAGGATTTATTGAAAAAGCAATTAAAGTTGGTGTTGGTGGAAAAATTAAAGCCACAGCTGGTGCAAGAGTCGACAATAGGTTTGCTCCACCGGTTTTGTTAGAAGGTACCATAACTGCAATTGAGCATGGTGATAAACATGCTAAAGTTGAAGTAGTGGTTAAAGTTGGTAATATAGATGTGATTGTTACCAAAAAACGTAAACCATACCATAGAGAATCTGATTTTACCAATTTAGGCTTGAACCCAAGAGATGCAGATATTGTGGTGGTAAAAATTGGATATTTAGTTCCTGAATTATACGAAATGAGAGGAGATTGGACGATGGCTTTAACTCCAGGTGGTGTAGATCAAAATTTAGAAAGGTTAGGTTATCAACGAATAAAAAGACCTATGTTTCCTCTTGATAAAGATATGGCAACTCCAGATTTATCTGCAAGATTGATTCCGCTATCACATGAATAATAAAATGCTAGAATTATTGCTTAGAGTTGATGGTGTAATTACGCCATTTTTCAAGGCATAACACCATATCTTCTGGTATTTCAGAATCAAAACTTAAGTGTTTTTTGGTAATTGGATGTGTAAATCCTAAGGTTTTGGCATGTAAGGCTTGTCGTGGTAGAATTTTAAAACAATTATCTACAAACTGTTTGTACTTGGTATAGGTTGTTCCTTTTAAAATTCTATCTCCGCCATAGCGCTCATCATTAAATAAGGGGTGGCCAATATGTTTAAAATGTGCCCTAATTTGATGCGTTCTACCAGTTTCTAATTTACATTGTACGAGTGTTACATAACTAAAACGTTCAATTACTTTAAAATGTGTAACTGCATGTTTCCCAAAATCTCCTTCTGGAAAAACATCCATCTGCAATCTGTTTTTTAAACTTCTACCAATATTGCCCTGAATAGTTCCTTCCTCTTCCTCAATATTTCCCCAAACTAGGGCATAGTACAATCTATCTGTTGTTCTATCAAAAAATTGCTTGGCAAGATTTGCCATAGCAAATTCTGTTTTTGCTACTACTAACAAACCACTAGTATCCTTATCAATTCTATGTACCAATCCTGGTCTTTCATTGTTATTTTTTGGTAAATTTTCAATATGATGAATCAATCCATTTACCAAAGTTCCACTATAATTTCCATGCCCAGGGTGCACTACCATACCTGCGGGTTTGTTTACCACAATCAAATCGTCATCTTCATAAACAATAGCTAAAGGAATATCTTCAGCAACCAATAAATTTTCATGAGGAGGGTGTGCCAAAACTACTTTTACCTCGTCATTGGGTTTCATTTTATAGTTTGCTTTAACAACAACCTCATTTACCAAAACATTTCCTGCTTTGATGGCTTGCTGAATTTTATTACGTGTAGCATTCTCGATAAAATTCATCAAAAATTTATCTACACGCAAAGGTTCTTGTCCTTCACTTGCCGTAAAACGGTAATGCTCATAAAGCTCTTCGTTTACAATATCTAATGGCAAATCGTTCATTAAGGGTTTGGTGTATTAACTGGTGCTGCAATCGAATCTCTTTCTTCTAAACCATCACCTAAAACCAAATCAATCAAAGTATTTTTAGGAAACTTATCGCCTGGTTTGATTTCTTTTTTATCAATTTCTAAGCCTCTTACTACGTTTTTCCCTAAATCTGGAATATAACGTTCTTTTCCAATTCTAAAACCTACAGATTTTAATTGTGTAACTACCTGTCTTTTGGTAAGGTCGATTACATTTGGTATGGTAACAATTCTATAATTAGAAGGATTTAAAGTAAGATAGATTTTTCTGTTCTCTTTTACAAAACTTCCTGCAGTTGGATCCTGCTCAATTACAGATCTTGGCGGAAATTTTGGGTTAAAACTTGCCGAATCAATTACTACAAATGACAAATTTTTATCTTCTAAAACCTTTAATGTTTCATCAATACTCAATTTTTCTAAATCAGGTACGGCAATTTTCTCATCGTGATGTGTATAAAAATCCATCCACCTAGATAGACCAAAAATCAATAAAATTGTAATAGCTGTAATGGAAATAATGGTAATTAAAAACTCTTTGCTTTTAAAATATTGTAGCATATTTCTTTCTGTTTTATTAGAATTCAAAGATAATTTTTTTTTACTATCCCTTTCTCTTATTCAAAATTTATTTGCTGTTCCTAAAAATTATTTCGGACATTTTTGTCCTTTATTAAAATATTATATATCTTTGCCTTACATTTAATTAAAAATATGTTTTCAAAAGCCTGTGAGTACGCTATCAAAGCGGCAATATTTATCACCTCTTCCTCAGAAGAGGGTGAAAGAGTTAGTTTAATACAAATTGCAAAAGAGATTGATTCTCCGGAAGCTTATACGGCAAAAGTTTTGCAAAAACTTACCAAAAATAATATTGTTAATTCTATTAAAGGACCTTCAGGTGGTTTTGAAATAAAGCCAAAATCGGCTAATAAAATTAAGTTGAGTCAAATTGTTACTGCCATTGATGGCGATAGTATTTACAATGGTTGCGCGCTTGGGTTTGGCAAATGCAATGACCAAAAACCTTGTCCGGTACACTTTCAATTTATTGGCATTAGAAACGATTTAAAAGCACTTTTGCAAACTACAACCTTAAAAACATTATCGCAAGATATACATAACGGAATAACATTTTTAAAACAATAAAAACATTAATATCATGGAAAATTTAACCCAAAAAAGTATTGGTGCCTTTGTAGCAGACGATTTTAGAACAGCCAATGTTTTTCAAAAATACGGAATAGATTTCTGCTGTAAAGGCGGAAGAAGTGTTGAAGAGGTTTGTAAAAAAAATAACATCTCTCCCGAAGAACTTTTAACCGATTTACAAGAAATTACTACGCAAAATAATTCAGGAACAATAGATTACAATGCTTGGCCTTTAGATTTGTTGGCAGATTATATTGAAAAAACGCACCACAGATATGTAGAAAATAATATTCCACCACTTTTACAATATTTAAATAAATTGTGTAAAGTGCATGGAGCGAATCATCCAGAGTTGTTTGAAATTTTTGAAAATTTTCAAGCCTCGGCAGGAGAATTGACCGCTCATATGAAAAAAGAAGAATTGATTTTATTTCCTTTTGTTAGAAAAATGATGCATAATAAATTGGCAAATACCACTACTGAAAAACCACATTTTGGTACCGTAGAAAACCCAATTGCCATGATGATGCATGAACATGATACAGAGGGCGAACGTTTTAGAACTATTGCAACTCTAACCAACAATTACAATCCACCAGCAGATGCTTGTAATACGTATAGAGTGGCTTTTTCTTTATTAAAAGACTTTGAAGCAGATTTACACAAACACATTCATTTAGAAAATAATATACTTTTTCCTAAAGCTGTGGCTTTAGAGAAAACACTATTATAATTTAAGATTAAAAATAAGGGGGGAAACTAGTTTTCGTAATTTTTCGAAGGCTAGTTTTTTTTATGTCAATCCTTAAAATATGCTTATCTTTATACTCCTAAATTTTAAGCTGCAATGGCCATAAAAAGGCATGAATCTTTACAGTCTTTTTCAAGAGAGCACCACCAAGGTTTGGTGTTGTGTCGTAAAATTGAAAAGGGGCTCGATAAAAATATCCCACCTTTAAGAATTAAAGCTTACGCTGACTGGTTTTACCAAAATCATTTGGTTCCACATTTTACACTAGAAGAAAAATTTGTATTTCCCGTTTTAGGAAATACACATACTTTAGTAATTCAAGCCTTAAACGAACATCAAGAGTTACATACCTTATTTCACGAAAGTGATAATCTAAAAAATGTGCTAAAAAAAATTTTAGAAAAGTTAAAAAACCATATTCGTTTTGAAGAGCGGATTCTATTCAATGCCATTCAAGAAGTTGCTAGCAAGGAAGAACTACAAACCATACTGCAAAAACATAAGGAAACTGATTTTTGTGACAACCTAACCGATGAATTCTGGAAATAGATGAAAAGAAAAAAAGTAATTGTAATTGGAGGCGGCTTTGCCGGAGTACAATTTATCAAATCTTTAGATAGTAACTATTTTGACATTTTATTGATTGATAAAATAAACCACCATCAATTTCAACCACTATTTTATCAAGTGGCAACTTCGCAAATTGAACCTTCGAGTATTTCTTTTCCGTTACGACATGTTTTTCGAAACAAAAAAAACATCCAATTTCGTTTGGCCGAAGTACAAAAAATTGAAGTGGATAAGAATAAAATTACTACGGATATTGGTGTATTTTCTTATGACTATCTCGTAATTGCAATAGGTTGTAAAACCAATTTTTTTGGCAACAAAAATATAGAAAACAATACTTTTACCTTAAAAACTACCTACGATGCAATAACTATTCGCAATCATATTTTACAAACTTTTGAAGATATTATTTCGGCTACAGCCCAAGAAAAAGAAGCCTTATTAAATTTGGTAATTGTTGGTGCTGGTCCAACCGGAGTAGAATTGGCTGGTGCTTTCGCAGAAATAAAACAAAAGGTTTTACCCAAAGATTACCGTGGTATTGATTTTTCTAAATTCAAAATATACTTAATTGAAGGAAGTCAAAATACTTTAAATAATATGAGTGAATTGGCGCGAAAAACTTCAAAAATATATTTAGAAAAAATGGGGATTGAAGTCATTACAAATACTTTTGTAAAAGACTATAATCAGAATATACTAACCTTAAATACGGGTAAAACCATCATAGCAAAAACGGTGATTTGGGCTGCAGGGGTTACCGGAAATACTTTACAAGGTTTAGAAAAATTCGACATTAAACCCAACGGAAGAATTACCGTAAACAGAATCAATCAAGTTAAAGAAAGTAGCAATATTTTTGCATTGGGCGATATTGCCTATATGGAAACGCCAAACCATCCTAAAGGGCACCCACAGGTTGCAAATGTTGCCATCAATCAAGCAAAAAACCTCGCTAAAAATCTAAAAAAAATACAATTAGGTAAAACCCCAAAAGAATATACCTACCAAGATTTAGGCTCTATGGCAACCGTAGGTAGAAACAAAGCAGTTGTAGATTTGCCTTTTGTAAAGTTTAAGGGATTCTCCGCTTGGGTGGTTTGGATGTTTTTACATTTAATGTTAATTCTAACCGTACGTAACAAACTAATTATTTTTATCAATTGGGCTTGGACCTATATTACACAAGATACCTCACTAAGTCTCATGTTAATCCCAAGATCTAAA
>JAUIAA010000140.1 GCA_030425715.1 Bacteroidia bacterium
CGTTGATGGTTCTGCTTATATAGCAGATGCCTCAGTTAGTGTTGGAGAAGCAGGATTGAAATTAAGCCATATCATGAAGGAAAAATATATACATAACTTCTTAAACCCTGAAACTTTTGTTGATTATAGAAGATATGATTTTTCAGATGATGTTTTTGTAGGGTTGGAAATTCGTGAAGAAGAAGATTCTGATGATAACGATTATTTAGGTCAATGGTTTAGAAGAGCTGATTATCCAACAACTGAATTGAATAGAAATAGTGAAAATGTATTAGCAAATCAACAAGAACCCGTAACACCGGTTTGGTGGGATAATTAATAAAATAGCAGTTGGTACTATTAAAAGCCATTAACAAAAACATTAATGGCTTTTATACTTTTTGCACTCTTACCACAACAGATTTACTTATAGGCGTATTACTTTTATCGGCAAATTCGTCAATAGGAATGAGTGGATTGGTTTCTGGAAAATATGCAGCCAAATTCCCTTTTGGGATGTTGTATGGAATAGCTAAAAAATTAAATACTTTTCGCTCCTTTCCTGCATAATTACTGGTAAGGTTAATCACATCTAATTTTTTTAAGCCTAGTTTTTGCATGTCATTTTTATGCATAAAAACCACTCTTCTTTCGTTATAAATACCCCTATATCTATCGTGTAAACCGTAAATAGTAGTATTAAATTGATCATGTGATCGAATAGTCATCAATAAAAATTCATCTTCATTTAAGTTGTGTTTAGGCAATGCACAATTGCTAAACTGCGCTTTTTGATTGGGCAATTTACTAAAATCTAAATCGCGAACATTATTGGGTAAGTAAAAACCAGATCCTTTCGAGCGTTGGTTCATTTGGTCAAAACCAGATAGTACTTTTGCCATTTTTTCTCTTAAAGCTTCATAGTTTTCACATAAAGATGTCCAAGATACAGTATGGTTTCCTTTAAAATAAGCATTGGCAATCGCACCTACTATTTCTGGTTCACTTTTTAGATGTTGGGAAGCAGGAGTTAACATTCCTTTAGATTGATGTACTTTACCCATGCTATTTTCTACCGTAAAATGACGAGGTTTTCTATCTTTTATATCCAATTCAGATCTACCTAAGGTTGGAAGTATTAGTGCTGTTTTTCCTGTAACCGTATGACTTCTGTTGAGTTTGGTGCTAATTTGTACCGTTAAATTACAATTTTGTAAAGCTTGAGCCGTATACACTGTATCTGAAGCTGCCGAAACAAAATTACCGCCTAAAGCAATAAAAACTTTGGCTTTTTTCTGGTACATTGCTTTTATGGCATGCACGGTATCAAATCCTTCTTCGGCGGGAGCATCAAAACCAAAAACATTTTTTATGGCTTGGTTTAAGGGTTCGGAAGCGAAGTGCATAATACCAACAGTTCTGTCGCCTTGTACATTACTGTGACCTCTAACCGGGCAGGTGCCTGCTCCAGGTTTGCCTAAGCTACCTTTTAGCAATAATAAGTTTACACATTCTTTAATGTTTTCTACGCCATTTTTATGTTGGGTTAAACCCATGGCCCAGCAAATAATAATTTTGTTTTTTTTGGCTAGTAATTGTACAGCTTGGTTTACCAATTGCTCATCAACGCCTGATAAATCTAATAATTCCTTTTCAGAAAATTTATCTAAATGAAGTAGATAATCTTCAAAACCAGCGGTATATTTTTTGATAAATTCTTCATCGAAAACAGTTCCATTTTCAAGATGAATTTTTTGTAATTTTTTGCATATTAACTTTATAAGAGATACATCTTGGTTTATTTTTACCTGTAAATAGATATCGGTCAATTTAACGCCAGCACCCAACATACCACTAACTTCTTGTGGGTTTTTAAAACGAATCAATCCCGCTTCTTCCAGTGGGTTGATGCTAATAATTTTACCGCCATTTGCTTTGCATTTTTCAAGTGCAGAAAGCATTCTTGGATGGTTGGTTCCGGGGTTTTGACCAATAACCATCACTACTTCAGCCTGATCAAAATCTTCTAGCTTTACCGATCCTTTTCCAATACCAAGGGTTTCACTTAGTGCCACACCACTAGATTCATGGCACATATTAGAACAGTCTGGCATATTGTTCGTGCCAAATGCCCTTACAAAAAGTCCATATAAAAAAGCAGCTTCATTACTTGACCTTCCAGAAGTATAAAAAATAGCCTCATTTGGATGGTTTAATTCGTGCAATTCTTGAGCAATCAAATTAAATGCATTTTCCCACGAAATAGGTTCGTAATTTATTTTTCCAGGCCTTAAAACCATAGGTTGGGTAAGCCTACCACTTTTTCCTATTTTATAATCCGACCAATGAGAAATCTCTTCTACAGAATGTTCTGCAAAAAAGTGAGCATCTAGATGTGCGTTGGTAGCTTCTTCGGCTAAAGCCTTTGCCCCATTTTCACAATATTCTCCTAATTTAGAAGGCTCATCAGGATCTGGCCAAGCACACCCTGGGCAATCAAAACCTTCTTTTTGATTCATTTGAAAAAGAGACTTTACCGATTTTGTTACTCCCATCTCTTTAAAAGTATGTTGCAATGCAGCTTTAATTCCGTTGAATCCAGCAGCATAAGCTGCAGGTTCTCTTAATTTAATTCCTGTAAAATCCTCTGAACCTTGCGTAGCAATATTTCTTTTTGTAGATGCACTCATGTCAATATTTTTATGAAAAGATTAATCAAAATTAACGAATAAATGGCACAACGAAGTAGTTAGATTTCAATTTACATTTTTAGGAGGGTTTTTTCCTGCAAAGAAATTATAAAGTCTTCTGTTTTACTTGGGTTTAGCCAATTTAATTATTTAGATTTGTGTAAATCAATAATGAAAAGAGAAGAGATGACAATAAATAAAAATAGCATTATAGATAATCTAAGTTTACCTATAGTGGCTGCACCCATGTTTTTAATTTCGGGTCCAGAGTTGGTTATTGCTTGTTGTAAAGCAGGAATTGTAGGTACCTTTCCAGCCTTAAACCAAAGAACTTCTGAAGGATTTGAGCAATGGTTGGTACAAATAAAAACCGAGTTGGCTATCTGGGAAAAAGAGACTGGTAAAAGGGCAGCACCATTTGGGGTAAATTTAATTGTACATCCTACCAATCCAAGAGTTCAGGCAGATTTGGCTATTTGCGTAAAACACCAAGTACCTTTAATTATTACCTCCTTAGGAGCTGTTGCCGAATTGGTGCAGGCGGTACATAGCTACGGTGGAATGGTATTTCACGATGTGATTAATATTCGCCATGCAAAAAAAGCAATTGGAGCCAAAGTAGATGGACTGATTTTAGTATGTGCAGGTGCAGGAGGACATGCAGGAACTTATAATCCGATGCCTTTTGTACAAGAAGTTAAAAAAATATTTCAAGGCATCCTATTGTTATCTGGCAGTATAAGTACTGGGCAAGACGTAGCTGCTGCTATGCAGATGGGAGCGGATTTGGCATATATGGGAACGAGATTTATCAATGTAGATGAAAGTAATGCTACAGAAGCGTACAAAGAAATGATAATAAATTCAAAAGTAGAAGATATTGTTTATACCGCTGCCATTTCTGGAGTACATGCCAATTTTATGAGATCAAGTTTGGAAGCATCAGGAATTACCAAAGACTTGTGGGAGAAAAAGGTAAAAGTAGATTTTGGAAAAGAATTAAATACAGAAGCTAAGGCTTGGAAAACAATATGGTCTGCCGGACAAGGAGTTACTGCAATTGATGATAAAATTCCTTTGGCAGCATTGATACAAAATTTAAAAAATGGCTTTATAGCGGCATTAAAAAAACAACAAACTTTATTAAAAAAATACAATGTGTAAATCAGATGAAATCTATTAAAAACCTAATTGATTTATTAACCTTAGAAAAAGTAGATAAAAACACTTTTATCGGTCAGAATTATCAAGCACCATGGGGTAGAGTTTTTGGCGGACAGGTTTTAGCCCAATCCCTTCATGCAGCTTACCAAACGGTTCCTAAAGATCGGTTTGCACATTCTATGCATGCTTATTTTATCCTTGGCGGAAATTTGGAGGAGCCTATAAGATATGAGGTGGATGAAATTAGAAATGGAGGTAGTTTTACTACGCGTAGGGTTGTCGCTTTTCAAAAAAAGAAGGCTATTTTTAACATGTCGGCTTCTTTCCAAATAGCACAAAAAGGAGTGGACCACCAGATAGATATGCCAAAATTAGCAGATCCAGATAAATTGCAAACAGGCTTAGAGCAAATAGAAATAATCAAAAAAATAAATCCTAAAGCTTACGAACGAATTAAATATTCTTTTCCAGAGGTTTTTACTTTTAAACCAGTTCAACATGTAGCCGAATTTTTAGCAAACGACCATCCGCCATACAATCATATTTGGTTAAAAACTACCGAAAAAATAGATGTACCCATACAAATGCAACATCAATTATTGGCCTATGTTTCTGATTATTGGTTGTTGTTAACAAGCTCCATTCCACACCGAAAAAGGTTAAATAAAACAGAAACTTTTTATGCAAGTGTAGATCATGCCTTGTGGTTTCATCGTGATTTTAAAATTGAAGATTGGTTACTATACGCCATGGATAGTCCGAGTGCATCGAATGCTAGAGGATTTTCTCGTGGTAGTATTTTTAACAAAAAAGGAGTTCTTGTAGCCTCGGTAGCACAGGAAGGACTGATAAGAGAAGAGAGTTAAAACAAAAAACACAAAATATTTTACAGTCCCTAATAATCTTCTGTAGTGTCTTTAACTTCTATGTATTTATTTGTACATGAAAAGCTTAATATGCAAATCAATGCAATCCTTGAAATTTTCATTATATTTAATTGTTATTTAATGGATATATTTTTTGCATTAACAGCCATTTTTCTCCTACTTTAGCAGATGGTAAAGCCTGTTGGTATTTCCACATTAAAGTTTCCCATTTTTGTACTTTTGGGTTTTGGTTATCCATTTTAGATTTCTTTTCAAATGAAAAAGTATCGTTCACTTCCATAATCATAAACAACCGATTGGCTACACAGTAAATTTCTAAAACTTCAATTCCAGAGTTTACGATACTTGCCGTTATTTCTGGCCAAATTTTTTCGTGGTATTTTTTATATTCTGCAATTAATTTTTCATCATCTATCAAATCCAGAGCAAAACAGTAGCGTTTTAAATTTTTCATCTCTAGTTATTTATACATTGTGTAAAACATCGTCTGTAGCTTCATGTCTTTTAAATACCCGGAGTCCATACCATGCTATATATATAAAACAAAGTAATGGTAAGATAAAGGAAAAGTTCACTTCAGAAACTCCCATAATGGTTGTATCTGCAACCCCGTTTCCTCCAGCATCAATAATCATTCCCTGCAATTTTGGCATTAATGCGCCACCTACAATAGCCATAATTAAACCAGCGGAACCAACTTTAGACTGTTCTTCGGTTAAATCGCCAAGAGCAATTCCATAAATGGTTGGAAACATAATAGACATGCTAAAAGAAACTCCCACTAAACTGTACAAACCAATAGTTCCTTTTAAAAAAATAGTTCCTAAAATAAATACCATAGATACTAAGGCAAAATTCATCAATAATTTACCAGAACTAATAAATCTTAAAAGATAAGTGCCTACCGCACGACCAAAAGTAAAAAGAACAAAGGCTACCATTTGGTAGTAACCCGCTGTAACACTATCCATACCCATACCTTCAGCATATTGGTAAATGTATGTCCAACACATAATTTGTGCTCCCACATAAAAAATTTGAGCAAGAACGCCTAAAACATATTTTTTGTTTTTGGCTAGAACAGCAAAAGTGTCACCAATTTTTGGCATACCTCCTTCTTCCTTAGATTGTGGCATTTTGCTGATTATAAAGAGTATAAAAACGCCAATAAGGACTAGGCCAAGAATAACATAAGGGTTGCGAATTACCATTAAATCGGCTGTTTTAATCAGAATTTTAGAAGCCTCGTCTAAAGCACTAAAATCTTGTATGTCATCAGATT
>JAUIAA010000141.1 GCA_030425715.1 Bacteroidia bacterium
CACAAACCCTTTTCCTGGCTTAAATATTAGAACAGGTTTTAGTAACAACGACAGTGAAACCACAAAATCAGATAATATAGAAATACTGCATAAAAGACCTCTTGAAGCTGGCCCAGAAACACTCTATAATTTTTGGGCAAACTATGAAATGCAATCTGGTAAATTACATGGCTTTGGTTTGGGCTTAGGGTTTAATGGTGCTAGTGAAAGTTTTGCCATTAACTATGCCTCAACTGGTGAATTTATTTTACCAAGTTATACCATACTTAATGCTGCATTGTTTTATCAGGCTAAAAAATATAGAATAGGCCTAAAACTAAATAATGCCCTGAACAAAGAATATTATAAAGGTTGGTCTACAATTAACCCACAAACCCCAAGGGCGTTATTGGCTAGTTTTTCATATAAATTTTAAATATTAAGTAAGATCAAAAGAGTAATTTTATAAGGGTTACTCTTTTTTAATAACATAAAATGACATTTAAAAAATTCATATTACAATTACACAAAATATTAGGCTTAACTACAGGTATAGTAGTTTTTATTGTTGCAATTACAGGTTGTTGCTGGGCATTTAGAGATGAAATTGAAAGTTTGTATGATGATTACAAAAAAGTAGAGGTAAAAAACCAAGCTATTTTAACTCCTACCCAAGCAAAAAAGTTGGCAAAAGATGTTTTCCCAAATAATACCGTGCATGGAACACTTTTTAAAAAGGCAGATGATGCAATTGAGGTTATTTTTTACGATGCAGATCCTGAATTTTACCAAAGTGTTTTTCTCAACCCTTATTCTGGAGAGGTAATTCAAGTAGACAACCACTTAACTGGATTTTTTGCATTTATCTTAAAAGGGCATATGCGACTTTGGTTTCCCAAAGAAATTGGAGAACAAATTGTTGGAGCTTCTATTCTCATTTTTATACTAATTATCATTTCTGGGTTCATTTTATGGATCCCTAAAAAGCGTAAAAACTTAAAGCAACGTATAAAATTTGATTGGAAAAAAACCACACGCTGGAAGCGTAAAAATTTCGATTTACATACTATTATTGGCTTTTATATTTGCGCACTAGCCTTAGTATTGGCCTTTACAGGTTCTATGATTTCCTATAACTGGATGAAATACATAGTTTATAAATCATTTAACGGTAACAAAGAAGCGCGATTTATTATACCCGAAAATCAAAGGGCTTTTAAAGAAAATGACAGTATAATACCGATGGACTATTTAATTGTAAAGCTGTTAAAAGAATCGCCAAACGCTGAGAGTTTTGAACTGCATTATCCTAAATCGGCCGAAGAAAGTATTTATGTAGAAGTTTCCAACAGCAAAGGTCTTTATTATGATTCTGACTATCGCTTTTTTGATCAAAATACTTTAGAGGAAATTGAAACACCTGGCATTTATGGAAAGTATAAAGATGCAAAATTAGCAGAAAAAATATTGCGAATGAATTACGATATACATATTGGAGCTATTGGCGGTTTACCTGGAAAAATAATTGCTTTTTTTGTTAGTCTATTAACTGCTAGCTTACCAGTTACAGGAGTATTGTTGTGGTATGGTAGAAAATACAAAAAGAAAAAATCATAAATAGAGACCAAATTATTAGCTCCTGACTTTTTACTTTGAACTACAGACGCTCCAATTCCTAATCTTTTATTGTAATATTGTAGGTTCGAATAAAGTCCTCATGAAAAAAAACAAAGTCAGCATCTCTCAAGCTTTTAAAACCATTATTTGGCCAAGAAGAAAATTAGTTGCTATAGGTTTAATATTGATTATAATTAGCCGATTGGCAAGTTTGGTATTACCTGGTGCGAGTAAGTATTTGATAGACAATGTAATTGCAAATAAAGATATGGCTATGCTTAAAACCCTACTGTTGGTAGTGGCAAGTGCCATAATAGTACAAGCCGTTACTTCCTTTTTATTAACTAGATTATTAAGTGTAGAAGCCCAGCATCTTATTGCTAAATTACGAGCGCAAGTACAAAAGCATATCTTGGCTTTACCTATTAGTTATTTCGACAACACCAAATCAGGTGCTTTAGTATCTCGTATCATGACGGATGTAGAGGGTGTTCGAAATTTAGTGGGTACAGGCTTGGTACAATTGGTAGGAGGTATTTTAACTTCGGTAATTTCGTTGGTATTATTAATTCGTATTAGCCCTATGATGACGCTCTATGTTTTAGTACCTGTAGCTATTTTTGCAGTAATCGCTTTAAAGGCGTTTGGCTATATCCGTCCAATTTTTAAAACCAGAGGTAAAATAAATGCCGAAGTAACAGGAAGGTTAAACGAAACCCTTGGTGGTATTCGAGTAATCAAAGGATTTAACGCCGAAATGCAAGAGCATTTGGTATTTGAAAAAGGGGTAGAAAAACTTTATTTAAATGTAAAAAAAAGTTTGACCTCCACTGCTTTAATCACCAGTTCGGCTACTTTTTTGTTAGGTTTAGCAACTACCGGAATTATGGGTATAGGTGGTTATTTAATCATGCAAAACGAACTTACCTTTGGGGAGTTTTTATCGTTTACGCTGTACCTTGGATTTATGATAGCTCCTATCGTACAAATGAGTAATATAGGTTCGCAATTGACTGAAGCTTTTGCTGGGTTGGATCGTACCGAAGAAATCATGAACACCTTAACAGAAGAGGATGATGCCAAAAGAACCCTTACTCTTGAAAAAATTGAAGGCGAAATCCAATTTAATCAAGTGAATTTCGCTTACGAAAAAGGAAAAGAAGTACTACATAATATCAGTTTTGAAGCTCCAAAAGGATCGGTAACCGCTTTGGTAGGCTCTTCTGGTTCGGGTAAATCTACCATTGCTGGTTTGGCTGCTACTTTTCTAAATCCAAAATCAGGAAAAATCACCATAGATGGTATCGATATCACTACAGTAAAACTAAGTAGTTATCGTAAACATTTAGGAGTGGTTTTACAAGATGAGTTTTTATTTGAAGGAACTATCCGTGAAAATATTTTATTTCCACGACCTCATGCCAGCGAAAAACAACTACAAGCGGCAGTAAAAGCTGCCTATGTTAATGAATTTACCGATAGATTTGATAAAGGTTTAGATACCCTAATTGGAGAAAGAGGCGTAAAACTCTCTGGTGGGCAACGACAAAGAATTGCTATAGCTAGGGCTATATTAGCCGACCCTAAAATTATTATTTTAGATGAGGCAACTTCAAATCTAGATACCGAAAGTGAAACCTTGATCCAGCAAAGTTTGGCAGAGTTGATGGAAGGAAGAACCACCCTTGTCATTGCCCATAGGCTAAGCACCATCCGTAAAGCAGACCAAATTTTAGTGATTGAAAATGGCGCTATCGCCGAAAGAGGCAACCACGATGCTTTAATTAAAAGCAAGGGTAGATACTATGATTTATACACCTATCAAGCGAGAATCTAGTCTCTAGTCTCTAGTCTCTAGTCTCTAGTCTCTAGTCTCTAGTCTCTAGTCTCTAGTCTCTAGTCTCTAGTCTCTAGTCAAAATTATTACATATATTCTAACCCACCAATATTACACTTTTTTCACTTTCAACTTTTCACTTTCAACTTTTAAACCAAAACACTTCTATTCTATTCAAAATTAATTTGTTATATTTACTGATACACAATTTTACTAAAATCTCCCCCTAAGATATAGTATAGAGTGTGTTACTTCATATCTGTTTTTGTAAAAATCATTTTAGGCGGAGTATTGGCAATATTGAAAATACAGACGAATACCTGTATGTGCATTAATACTAACCTTATGCTACCTAAAAATGAAAAAAATACCGATTAATTTTCAAATTAAGGCGCTTTTAACCTGCTTTATCATATTATTAATTTCGTGTAATTCCTCAAAAAAAGCGCCTCCATTACCACTTCTAGAAAACGAATACCAACAACCCAAAACTAAAACCTTTACCTTTTCGGAACCAGACACCTTACAATGGGTAACTACAGATGCTTCTAAAATTAAACCCCTACCTACGCACAAATTTAACTGGGATAAACTACCTGCAAGACCCTTTGATATTGGAACTCCTTATCCGTTAAAAGCCCCAATAACTTCCAAACCATTTGATTTAGAGAGTTTACCAAGTACAGATTTTGATTTAGAAAAAATACCAAAAGCAGCACTAAATATCAAGGTGCTTCATTTAGGCGAACCTAAAATTGTAAAAGCAGCAAATCCAGTAACACAACCACAATCTTCTCGTGGTGTCTCCGCAATCGATGCAAATTTTGGCCTACCTGGCATCAACTACTGCAGTATTAAAGATAAAGACGGTATGCTGTGGTTTGGAACAAGTAATGGTATTGCTAGATATGACGGTCAAAACATAGAACTATATGGTGCAAATCAAGGACTACATATGGGTAATGTTTATTCTATGCATCAAGATTCAAAGGATAGAATGTGGTTGATTGGGCTTTCTAAAGAGATTACTGTAATTGACTTTAATACAAATTTAGTTTACGAAATTTCAAGCAGCAATGATTTTGGAACTGCCTATAGAATGATGGAAGATAAGGAAGGAAGGATTTGGTATTCCAATCGATATAATGGCTATAATATTGTTAATTTAGAACAAAAGTGGTCCAAACAAATCAATCCTACCAATGGTTTACTCGGTACATTTAATATTTGCCCTTTTCAAGATGAAGAGGGGTTGATTTGGCTTACTTCTAATCGTGGTGTAAACATTTTAGATTTAAAAGCAAGAAAGAATTTTGCATTAACAAAGGCAGATGGTTTACTTGGCAATTTTGTTAGTTCAATTTTTCAAGCTAAAGATAAAAGAATATGGATTACCCAAGGTGGTGGCGTTCAAATATTAGATAAAAAGAAGAAGGAAATTTCCAATATTACCGCAAATGAAGGTTTGGAGGGTTTGCCTGCTGCGTCTGAAGTATTTCAAGATAAATCAGGAAAAATGTGGATTGGCTCACCTAATGGGTTGCTTTTTTCATATAGCGAAAAAACAGCTAGTTTAGAAAAATATGAATTAAATCCCACCGCTAGTAAATATGTCTATCATTTAGTAGAAGACCAACAAGGGCAAATTTGGGCATCTATCGCACAAGGAGGCTTGTATAAACTCGATTTAAACCATGGTCGTCCAGGTAATTTCACCAAACCAAAAGCACAGGGTAATGATGATGTGTGGAGTATTATTGAAGCCAAAGATGGCAAAATGTGGATTGGTGGTTATGATGGTATTGATATTTATGATCCAAAAACCAAAACGGTCAAACATCTAGGTAAAGAACAAGGTTTAACTGCAGATTTTAATACCCGATTACTAGAAGATAGCAAAGGTAGAATTTGGTCATGTGGAAGTGTTTTTGGAGTTAGTATTATCGATCCTGAAAAAGAAATTATTAAAAACCTTACCAAAGTAGAAGGTTTAAAAACAGACACCATTAGTTCTATTTTAGAAGATAAAAATGGCCTGATGTGGATGGGTGGGTCGAAAGGAGAAATAGTAACTGTTGACTTAGAAAAAGCCGAGTTTAAATACAGCTTGGCAGCTTCTACAGCTGCGCAAGTACAAAACAACATATTAGTCCAAGACCAAGAAAATAATATTTGGATTGGAACACTTGACGCAGGTATCCAAAAAATCAACCCCGAATCCAATACCAGGGTTTGGCTAAACGAAATGGGCGGGTTCATATCTAACCGTGTTTATTCCTTAGCAGCCAATAATGAAACTATTTGGGCGGCTACCCATGGAGGGGTTGAAAAAATTAACCCAATAAATAATGAACTTACCACATTTACCACAGATAATGGCATAGGAGCAAACGATGTCTATGCGGTTCTTGTAAACAATGACAAAGCTTTTTTAGGAACATCGAATGGTTTAACTATAATAAAATCTAAAAATATTCCTGATAAAGAAATCCCCTATTGGGAAATTAACACATTGGGTAAATTGCAAGGTTTAGGTGGCGTAGATTTCTCT